>JAYTBY010000056.1:0-4912 GCA_043736755.1 Planctomycetota bacterium
CTTGAGAGCCGCTTCGATCTGAGCCTTGAACTGGGTTTGCGTCGGCTTGAGCTTCACGACGGCGAGCTTCTGCAGTTCCACGGCCTTCGCGACGTCGCCCTTCAAGAAGTGGACGCGCGCCAAGGTGTCGAGGATCGCGCCATCTTCGTTCTTCGACAGCTCGGCCGAACGCTCCGCGGCTTTCATGGCCAGCTCGAGATCGGGCTTCGGGAACGGATCCGACGGATCGACGAGGACCCACGCGACGGCGTTCAGGCCCTCCGTGCTCATCTTGCCCGGCCCGTCGATCCAGACCTTGGCCCACTCGATCGCCTTCTCCGGCGCGCCCGTCTTCCACTGGGCCATCATGCGCGACTGCGCGGAGCCGCCGTAGCCGATCGGATCGACCTCCAGCAACTCGCTGGCGTAGGAGAGGACCTCGGCCCACTTCTTCCCGGTCTGCGCCGTCGCGAGGCTCGTCGCGCTCGTCTGCGCACGTGCTGCTTTCGGATGCCACGCAGCCAGCGCCGCGAAGTCGTGCTTGCCCTCGGAGACGGCTTCGAGGAACTGCAGGCCCAAGACCGCGTTCTCGAGGACCGCGATTTTGCCCTCCTTGTCGACGATCACGGCGCAAGGCAGTTGCGGACGCCCCGCGGCCTTGAGGAACGCATCCTTCGTCTCGGTGCCCTTGTCCCAAGCGATCGGAATCGTGATCGCCTCGCCCTTGTCCGTGATGACTTGCTTGACCTTCTCGATCGTCGTGCCGGTCACGTCCGCGGAAGCGATGCCGAAGACGACGACGCCCTTGTCCGCGAACTGCTTCTGGATCAGGGAGAGCGCGATGAGTTGCTCGACGCTGTCCTTCTTCCATGGGGCCCAGAACTGGATTACGTACGTCTTCCCTTTTTCGAGAGCTGTGATGGGCGTGCCCTTGACGAACGTCTCGAGCGAGATCGCCGGCGCGGCGTCACCGGCCTTGAGCTTCGTGGGCGCGGGCGTCTGAGCGGGCGTCGGCCTGGCCGAGAGCGCCACGGCGACGGGGGCGGTGGTGAGGAAGGCCAGCGCAATGGCGCCAGCCGACGTGAAGAGCTTCATGGAGGTGGCCTTGGGTTTCGAGTCGTCGAGGGATCGGCGCAGCGGGCGCGCGGCGGCCCTGGAACGGGTCGGAAGTGTACCGACGAGGAGAGCCGGACGTCCCGTGGACGAACGCCCGAAAGCCCCGTCCACTCACGGTGAGCAAGGCCCGGCGCACCCCGGTGCCATGCCGTACACTCGCCACCTTTCGCGCACCTCGGCATGAACACGACCACACGCACCCAGGCTGCCCCGACCCATCCGAGCGAGCTCGCGCTCGGCATCGCGGGCTTCACATTCCTCGATCTGCACAGCCCGGAACGTCTCGCGGATCTGCACCGCGTGTTCTTGGACGGAATGGCGGCAGAGGCTCCCGCATTGCACGCTCGGTGGACCCGTCACGCCGACGGATGCGAGCGTCTGAGCGGCCCGGCCGAATCGACGATCCTCATCGAGGTTTCCCGACACGTTTCGGCCTTCGTCGCGCGTCTGTTCCGTGTCGAGAGCGTGGTCTCGTCGCGTCGCGAGACACTGACGGATCGTCTCATCGTCTATCGCGTTCGCGATCGGTTCGTGAAGAAGGTGGTGAAGCGCGTGGCGCTCGCCGAGGGTTCGAACCCAATCGATGTGCACGCGCGCGCCGCGCGACTCCTCGATGCGCTGCCGGGCCGAAAGGGCCGAGAAATCGACGCGGAAGAGCGCTTCGCGATGCGCGTTTGGAACTTGCTCGAGCGCGCTGCGGACGAGAAGGCGGCTATCGGTCTCGACGAGACCGTCGCGCAGGCGCTCGAGACGATCGCGCTCTCGTTCAAGCTGCGCGCCGAAGCGCACGATCCGTCGCTCGCGGGTTGGCGCATGTTGCGCAAGCCGCACGAGCTCGATTGGGAGCACGGCCTCGTGCACCACATCAGGCCGATCGAGTCACTGCCCGAGGCGATCGAAGGCGCGCCGAAGCTCTTTCGTCGACGTGACGGCTTCAAACTGACCGACCGTCGCGCGAACGATGCGCTGACGATGAACGAGATCGATCAGTGCATCTTCTGCCACGAGCGCGAGAAGGACTCGTGCTCGAAGGGCCTGCTCGACAAGAAGACCGCGAAAGTCGCCAAGAATCCGCTCGGAATCGCTCTCGATGGATGTCCGCTCGACGAGCACATCAGCGAGATGCACGCGCTCTACGCCGAGGGCGATCCCATCGGCGCTTTGGCGCTCGTCACGATCAACAACGCGATGTGTCCCGGCACGGGACACCGGATCTGCAACGACTGCATGAAGGCCTGCATCTACCAGAAGCAGGAACCGGTCAACATTCCGCAGGTCGAGACCAAGGTGCTCTCGGACGTGCTCGAGATGCCGTGGGGGCCCGAGATCTGGCTGCTCACCACGCGCTGGAATCCGTTGCGCGTCGAGCGACCGTTCGCGCTGCCGTACAACGGCATCAACGTGCTCGTGGTCGGCATGGGGCCTTCGGGTTACACGCTGGCGCACTACCTGACGCAGGAAGGGTTCGGCGTCGTCGCTCTCGACGGACTCAAGGTCGAGCCGCTCCCGGGGTCCGTGACCGGGCGCCTCGGGAAGAGCGGACCTGACATTCCGCCGTCGGCCGTCGAGGCCTGGAAGTCGCTCGCCGGCGAACTCGATGAACGTGTCTTGCTCGGTTTCGGCGGCGTTTCCGAGTACGGCATCACCGTTCGCTGGGACAAGAACTTCCTCACGCTGCCTTATTTGTCGTTGATGCGTCGTGAGAACTTCGATCTGCACGGCGGCGTGCGGTTCGGCGGCGCACTCGATCTCGACGACGCGTGGCGACTCGGCTTCGACCACGTCGCGATCGCGACGGGTGCAGGCAAGCCCACGATCGTCGACATGAAGAACAACCTGGCGCGCGGCGTGCGCAAGGCCAGCGACTTCCTCATGGCGCTGCAGCTCACGGGTGCCTTCAAGAAGGACTCGCTGGCGTGTCTCCAGTTGCGTTTGCCCGTCGTCGTGATCGGTGGCGGACTGACCGGTGTCGACACGGCAACCGAGTCGCTGGCGTACTACCCGGTGCAGGTCGAGAAGATGGCCACGCGCTACGACGTCTTGCGCGAGCGCTTCGGCGAGGACAACGTGCGGCGCTTCTTCAACGAGGAGGAGCGTCACCACCTCGACGAGTTCGTCGCGCACGGTCGTGCGGTCTTGGCCGAACGTGAACGCGCGCGGAACTGCGGCGAAGAGCCCGATTTCGTGACGCTCGTGCGCAGTTTCGGCGGTGTGCGCCTCGTCTACCGCAAGACGATGGCCGACTCGCCAGCGTATCGACTGAACCACGAAGAGGTTCAGAAAGCGCTCGAGGAAGGCATCACCTTCG
Source organism: Planctomycetota bacterium (assembly GCA_043736755.1). Classification (GTDB taxonomy): domain Bacteria; phylum Planctomycetota; class UBA1135; order UBA1135; genus JAEUHZ01. Next base: position 3,404 of record JAYTBY010000056.1, read on the forward strand.
TCGAGTGCATGTCTCCGACGGAGATCCTTCTGGACCGTCACGGCGCCGTGCGCGGCATCCGTTTCGAGCGACAGAAGCACACGGCGGATGGAAAGTGGATCGCCACGGGCGAGTTCGTCGAGATGGCGGCGGGCACCGTGCTCGTGGCCGCGGGCACGAGCCCGAACATCACGTACGAACGAGAGAAGCCCGGCACGTTCGCGTTGGACGAGCGCAAGTCGTTCTTCCAAGTCGGCCGCGTCGATGGCGATTCTTTCGCACCCGTGAAGCGCGGTCGCGACGACCGGGGCGCAGCGTTCCTGACTTCGTACGTGCAAGGCACGCGAACGGTGTCCGTCTACGGCGACAATCACGCTGCCTACGCCGGCAACGTCGTGAAGGCGATGGCCTCGGCGCGCGATGGCTACACCTCGGTCGTCGAGGTCTTCCGCGAGCGCATCGCGCACGTTTCGAACGCTACCGATGCGATCGCCAGCCGGCGCGGCGACTGGAAGAAGCTCCTGCAAAGACTCGATTTCGAGCTCGTTGCCGTCGTTCACGAAGTGAACCGTCTCACGCCGACGATCACCGAAATCGTCGTGCACGCGCCCGCGGCGGCGCGACGCTTCGAGCCTGGTCAGTTCTACCGCCTGCAGAACTTCGAGGCCTATTCGACGCGCCCCGAGGGCACCACGCTCTCGATGGAAGGCCTGGCGCTCACCGGCGCGTGGGTCGATCGCGAGCGGGGCCTCGTCTCCACCATCGTGCTGGAGATGGGCGGCTCGAGCGATCTCTGCGCGGTACTCGAGCCAGGCGAGCCGGTGGTGCTGATGGGACCTACCGGCACCGCCACCGAGACTCCCGGCGGCGAGACGGCAGCGCTGGTCGGTGGCGGCCTCGGCAACGCCGTGCTGTTCTCGATCGGCGCGGCGCTACGCGAGGCTGGCTCGCGTGTCCTCTACTTCGCCGGCTACAAGAAGCTCCAGGACCGCTACAAGGTCGCCGAGATCGAGGCCGCGGCCGACGAGGTCGTCTGGTGCTGCGACGAGGCGCCGGGCTTCCCGCCGACCCGCGCCGGCGACAAGACCTTCGTCGGCAACATCGTCGAGGCGATGGCCGCGCACGCGAGCGGCGCGCTGGGCCAGGCGTCGGTCGCACTCCAGGACGCGGACCGGATCATCGCCATCGGCTCCGACGGCATGATGGCCGCGGTCGCTCGCGCGCGGCATGGCGTGCTGCAGCCGTACGTGAAGCGCGGCCACGTCGCCATCGGCTCGATCAACTCGCCGATGCAATGCATGATGAAGGAGATCTGCGCGCAGTGCCTCCAGCCGCAGGTCGATCCCGCCACCGGCAGGACGCGCTACGTCTTCTCGTGCTTCAACCAGGACCAGCCGCTGGACGAGGTGGACTTCCAGGGACTGCGCCAGAGGCTGGGACAGAACTCGTTGCAGGAAAAACTCACCGCTCAGTGGGTAGATCGTTCGCTCGTGATCGAGGGCATCCGCCCCGCGCGCTGAGGCGGCCTCG
>JAYTBY010000057.1:0-2239 GCA_043736755.1 Planctomycetota bacterium
GAGTCACGTGCTCGGTCGCCCCCCGCCGGAGTCCCCCATGTTCCTCGTGTTTTCCATCGCGACCGCGCTGTCGCTACTCGCGCCACCCACGCAGCAAGCTGCGACGCGACCGCGACGAATCGAATTCGGGACCCTTCCCGACGCGTGGATCGCCGGCGCGAACTGTTCGACCGAGCCGCAGTTCCAGGTCCACGCGTACAACCCGGACTTCTACATCGTGCGCCAGTCGGTGTGCACGAACTACGAAGCGCCGTTCCTCTACCTGATCTTCGGGTCGCAGAAAGCGATCCTCTTCGACACGGGCGCTGGTGGCGTGCAAGTCGGGGCCAAGATCCGCGAGATCCGCGACGCGTGGCTCCTCGCGCACGGGATGAGCTCGATCCAACTCGTCGTCGCGCACTTGCACGCGCACGGTGATCACACGGCGGGCGACAGTCAGTTCTCAGGCCAACCGAACACGACCGTCGTCGGCACGTCGCTCACATCGGTGCGCAACTTCTTCGGAATCACGACCTGGCCGACGCAGATCGTCCCGTACGACCTCGGCGGACGCGTGATCGACATCATCCCGATCCCGGGTCACCAATCGGCGCACATTGCCGTGTACGACCGACGCACGGGGATCCTGCTGACGGGCGACAGCCTCTACCCCGGGCGCTTGTACGTCACGGGTGCCTCGAGTCAGGGCAACTGGAACATCTACAAGGCGAGCATGCAGCGCCTCGTGGACTTCACCGCGACGCGTCCCTTGGCCTGGGTGCTCGGCACGCACATCGAGATGTCGACGACGCCATTCGACGATTTCCCGATCGGCGCACTGAGCCATCCGAACGAGCACGTACTGCAGCTCACGCGTGGGCACTTGCTGGAACTCCACACGGCGCTCCAAGCGCTGCCGACTCCACAGGTGCAGGTGCACCCGGACTTCATCATCTCGCCGTCGGGTTGACGGATCTTCCGCTCCCTCACGGAGCGGTGCGGCCGATCGGTCGAAGTCCCTGAACTCTCGCGCCGCAGTCGATCTGCGAGTCCGCGCTAGGATCGGAACGCCATGAAGAGACTCCTACTCGCAGGGGGAATCCTCGCTCTCGCCGTCCTCACGCTGCTCTTGCTCCGCCTCGACGGCGTGCGCACGAACGCTGCGGTGTCACGGTCCGTGCCCGAACTGGACGCGCGCGACGAGGTGCCATCGACGCGCGCTCCCGACGATGTCGAGCGCACGGAAGCGCGCGTCCTTGCCGTGGAAACGGTCGGTCGCGCCGCGAACTCCGCGCCCAACGCACCAACTTCAATCGCGGACAGCGCGCCGAGACCGCTCGCGCTCTTCGGTACCGTCGTCGTCCCCGACGAAGAAGGCCTCGAGCGTCGCGCGGAGGACGGGACCTTCTCGCTCGTGCTGTGGTCCGGCAACCGAGGCCGTCACCACGAAGTCGCAGTGGAAGACGGTGCTTGGCGCACGGAGCTACCTGCTGGTCCCACGATCGAACACCTCGGATGCACCGGCATCCGCCTCGGCGGACGCACGGCGGTCCCCAGCGCTCGTTTCGCCGAGAAGTTTGCGCTACCGATCGATGGCCGCCTCGATCTCGTGGTGCGATGGCCGAAGTCGACGCTGCTCTACGTGCGCGACCGAGCGAGCGGTCGTGAGCTCGCTCCGATCCTCGTCGCGCCGCTCGCCGGCTGGCCGGAGTCGGGCTACGGGCACCCCGGACCTCGGGGCTCGAGCGCGCAGGACTTGGGACCGTCACCGGTTCGAATACCGGAAGCCGAATCCGCCTTCTTCGGCGGCACGCGAGCCGTGCACGCACGCAGCCCTGGCCATGCCTGGGGTCGGATCGAAATCGCCGAAGCCCTCGGCGGAGAGCGCATCCTGCTGCTCGATCCCGCCGGCGAAGTCGAGGTGGTGCTCGTCGGCCCCGTCACCGATTCCACGACCCAGCTGCGCCTCTTCGGCAGCGAGTCCACACCCGCGTTCGAAGCCGCGGTGTCCTCAGCCGGACCGATTCTCGTCGATACGATTCGTCCGGGGAACTATCGCGTGGAGGTCGCGATCGGCGAATGGTGGAACGAGCCCATCCTCCTCGCCGAAGGGACGGTCGACGTGGTCGCAGGATCGCGCGCGAGCCTAACGCTCGCGACGAAGGACGCCGGCGCGACCTCGATGGTCCCCTTGTCAGGAACACTCGTTCTCCCCACGGCTTGGGACCTGACCACGTTTCGCATCGAGTTCGATTTGCTC
>JAYTBY010000058.1:0-4893 GCA_043736755.1 Planctomycetota bacterium
GACGTTCCTCTGTTGCTCCCCTACGGCGATCACGTCCCTCGACTGGGGCGAGATTCGTTCGTCGCGCCCACCGCCGCGCTCATCGGAGACGTCGAGCTCGGTGCCCGAACATCCGTGTGGTACGGCGCCGTCCTGCGCGGTGACGTGCACACGATCCGCGTCGGCGACGATTCCAACGTGCAGGACGGTGCCGTTCTGCACGGAACCCTCGGGGAATTCGCGGTAATTGTCGGGGCGCGCGTTTCGATCGGTCACCAAGCCACCGTGCACGGCGCGACGATCGAAGACGACGTCCTGATCGGGATCGGGGCACGCATCCTCGACGGCGCTCGCATCGGGAGTTGGTCGCTCGTCGCTGCCGGCGCCATCGTGCGCGAGGGGGTGGTCGTGCCGCCGCGCTCGCTCGTCGTCGGCGTGCCAGGTGTCGTGAAGCGTGCGTTGACCGATCGCGAAATCGAGGTCATTCGACGCACACCCGAGCGCTATCGAGTTCTCGCCGTGGAGCACGCACGGATTCTCGCAACCCGATGACCACGTCCCTCGAAATCCCCTGGAATGCGACCGTCGTGCGCCGCGTCGACGTCAATGAGCGCGTGCGCATCCTGTGGATCCGTCCGGATTCCGGCGCGATCCAACCGTTCGAGCCGGGGCAGTTCGTGCAACTTGGTTGGCCGAAGCCGGAGGATCCTGCGGGTCCGCCGCCGACTCGCGTGCGCTGGAACAAGCGCTCGTACTCGATCGCGTCATCGCCGGAGGAGACCGGCGCCTACGAGCTGTGCCTCGCGCATGTCGAAGGCGGTCTGCTCACGCCGCGGCTCTTCGATCAGCGCGAGGGCGAGCGCGTGTGGTGCGACGACGCGCCCAAAGGACACTTCACGCTCGCGCGGATTCCCGAGGGCCGACACCTCGTGTGCGTCGCAACGGGAACGGGCATCGCTCCGTTCACGTCGATGTTGCGGCGTTACAGCGGAACCGGTCGTTTTCGCAAGCTGACGGTCCTCTCTGGCGCACGGGAGAGCACCGATCTCGCGTACGACACGGAACTCCGTGTTGCGGCCTCATCGAACGCGGACGTGCGTTATGCGGCGATCGTTTCACGTGAGGACGGCTCGAGCACGTGGTCCGGAGCGCGCGGCCGCGTGCAAGCACTGCTCGACGATTCGACATTCCGTTCGGTCGCTGGAGAACCGCTCGCGCCAGCGGGAACACACGTGCTCCTCTGCGGCAATCCAGCGATGATCGACGACGTCCGCGCTCTGCTCGAACCGCGCGGATTCGTCGTGGACAGCGCCAAAACGCCGGGCAATCTGCACTTCGAACGCTACTGGTGATCGAGCCCGCGCCGCCGGTTCGTGGCGGTCAACGACTCTCGACCCGACCGACCGACCGCGTCAAGACCGATTCCAACTCACGCGCGACGATCTCGTGCCCGAGCAGGTTGAGGTGGAGATCCGTGCGCCAGAAGCACGCCTCGCTCGAGGCACGCAACGCGGCGGTGGTGTCCGCGACCTCGACGCCGAGCGCGGCGATATCGGCCAGGATCGAGACGCACATCCGCGCATGCGCCGCTAGGTCGTCGTCGTCGAGGTCGAGCGCTCGCATCGTAGGTTCGACGAGGTCCGCCAGCCGCTCCCGCTCGATCTCGATCGGTGACGGAAGGTAGACGCAGACGAGTCGGATGTTGCGTGCTCGACAGATTGCCCGGATCTCCATGAAGACCTCGACGGCCGCTTTGCGCGCCAGGTCCTCCTCGGAACGGTGATCGCGGAAGCGCGCGACAGAGAGCAATCCTTGGTGTGAAGCGGGCACGAAGATGTCGCCCGCGTGGCCCTCGGGTGCTCGATCTCCGCGATCCCATGTCGGTAGAGGCAGGCGCGCGAAGTAGCGGTAAGGCAGCAGTGCTTCGCGGAAATCGTTGCCACCGTGCACCGTGACGACGAAGGCTGTCGGCGCGAGTTCGCGGTGCTTCTCGAGCACGCCGAGGTAGTTGTAGAACGAGTACGCGATGTCCGCGGCGTTCAGGACCTCGACCGATCCTGCGCTGCCGCTCGACGCGAGCGCGGACTCCACGCGACCCGCGAACGAGTCCGCGTAGTCGCAGAACCCCGAAGTGTGCGAATCGCCCGTGAGCAGGATGCGCAGCGCGGGTCGCGCATCACGCAGTTCGACGTCCGCACGCAATCCCAGACCATTCGTGCGAAAAGTCCAGCGGCCGCGGGGGTGCTCGGGCCACTCGACCTCATGCCGCAGATTCGGGCGGTGCGCGTAGTAGCACCAGGGGTCGTACTGATTGATCCGCGTCAGCACTTCGAACACGACGGCCGCTTCATCGGGCGGCACGTACCAGCGCCGATCCTCGGGGCGCCCCATGCTGCTCGTGGACTCGGTCTTTTGGGCGGGGTTTTCCCGGCTCCGGCGCTCGAGGAGTTCGGCGATCGCGCCCCGATCGAACCCCGGCGACGCGGGTCGCTGGAGCAACGACCAGCCGCCCCAGCCCGCGGCGACGGCCAGCAATAGGCCCAGAAGCAGCGCGATCCTGCGATTCCACGCTGGGCCCGTCGGTACACTCGATCGCGGCGACTCGGTCGGCGGGGACATCTCGTGGAGCGATCGTTGCGCGCGCGCGACCGACCGTCGCAGGCTACCACGGTTGTCGACGCATCCTCGAACGGACGGGTTCGCTGCCGCGTCGCGTGGGGTATCTTTCTCCACTCGATTCGGCCCCCGAGCTCGGGCTGCAACGCCCCTCATGCGAACTCGGTCCTCTGCCTCATGACCGGAGACGTCGTAACGCCGCGCGCCCACGTCTTGCTGCTCGTCGGCATGACACTGCTCGCCATCGCGCTGGGCTGGATCGGCCTCGACTACTGTCTTCCGCACGCAGCGAACAACGACGAGATCGTCTACTACTCGCAGTATCGCGCGTTCGTCGAGGGCGACGAGGAACCGGAAAAGCGCCGTCGTTTCGTGGCCTATCCGGCGATCTGGACTCGTCCGGCCGTTTACCTACCACGTGCCGAGATGCCGCCCGCGTCCACGGATCTCGCGATCGAGGTCGCGCGCGCGAACCACGACCACATTTTCCTCCGTCGTTGCGTGATCGTGCTCGGCAGTCTCTCCATCGCTGCGTCGTGGTTCTTGGCGCGCCGGTTCGTCGGCAGCGGCTGGGCGCTCATCACGGCGGGCTTCGTAGGCACGAGCGTTCTCGCCTTCTGCCTGACCACGCAATCGCGGCCCCATTCCGTAGCGCTGCCGGCGATCGTCATCGCCGTCGCTGCGTCGGTCGAGGTCGTCCGTCGCGGAACCATGACCGCGAGCCTTCTCGCCGGTTTGGCGTCGGGAGCGGCCATCGCCGCGCTGCAGAACGGCGCGGCCGTACTGCTGCCGTTCGCAGCCGCGCATGCACTGCGTCTCCGGAGCGGCTGGAAGAAGGCCATCTTCCAGTTCGCAGCCGCCTCGGCCGTAGTCGCCGCGTGCTTCCTCTACGCGTACCCCGCAGCGCTCGCGAAACTGCTCGCGAAACCATTCGCCGGTTCGACGCGTCACGGGTTCCTCGCCTCTCACGGAGTGGTCCTCGAGGACTTTCAGGGCGGCGGAGTCGGCGTCGTGCTGCGCGCATTCGCCTATCACGATCCTCTGCTCCTCCTCGGTGCGACGGCGACGATCGTGGCGGGAATCGTGCTTGTCGTGCGCCGGAGACCGCCGCTCCCTCACCTCCGACGCGAGCTGTGGATCATCTTGGTGTTCTGCGTTCCGTACTTCGGCGCGCTGTGTCTCTTCGAGCGCACGTTCTTCCGATTCGCGTTGCCTCTGGTGCCTTTTGCGGCACTTTTCACTGCGATCGGCCTGCGAGCTCTAGGCCGTACCGGGCTCGTGCTCGCGGGCGGCATTCTCGTCGTCCAGACTGCCTGCGTCGTGCAGATCGTGCGTCTCCACGTCGCCGACGACACGGCGGAGCAAGCAGCCGCATGGATCGACGCGAATTTGGAACGGACGTCGGCACGCATCGCGATCTCGCCTTGGGTGGACTTGCCCTTGGTCCGCACCGGAGAGGCGCTCGCAGCACACGGTCTCGAGACTCAGGACGAGTTCGCGCATTGGCTCGACCACCAGCGCGCCATGGATCCCGTGATGCGCGACGCACTGGGATGGGGAATCGTCGACCTACCGCTCCGTCGTGCGGCCCAGCGTGAGGCACTCTCCGCCGATCCAGCCGCGTTCGTCCGTGCGCTCGATGCCGACTACCTCCTCGTCGACGTGTTCGCGGGGAAGGAACGCCCGATCATGTCCCGGGTGCGAGCCGGCGCGCGCGCGGCGGGCAGACTGATCGCGCGCTTCACCCCACAGGGCCCTGACGAAGCCCTCCCGCAACAGCTCGATCCTTACGCGAGCCTCGAAGTGTTCGACAAGGATCGCTTCGTCTTCCTGATCTTCGGCGCGAGCGCGTTGGGCACCGGTCTCGAGCTCTACCGGATCGATCGCTGAGATCGTGCTTCGAAGGCTCGATGACGTCGGTTTGCTCCACGCGTCACTCGCTGCCGGGCCGCGGGTTCGCTCGCTACTTCGACTTGCGCCGACGAACCGCCTCCCGCAGTAACCACTCGATGTGCCCGTTCAGCGAACGGAGGTCCTGAGCCGCCCACGCCCGGAGCTCCGCGTGGAGCTCCGGGGAGAGTCGCAAGAGAAACGCTTTTCGGCCCAATTCCTCGGGCGGATCGGGTTCCTCGGCGCTGGGATCGGCGCGGTCAGCCAATGCTCGGCCTGGCAGCCCGTTGAGAAAGGCCCGTCGCGAGGCGAAGCGGGCGCTTGCGATGCAAGGAGGGCGAGGGAGGGACGGCGGAGGCGGCCTTCTTGGCCGCTGAGCACGGCCCGACGAACCCGACGCCGCAGCGC
>JAYTBY010000059.1:0-2234 GCA_043736755.1 Planctomycetota bacterium
CATCTCGGGCTGGGCTTCCTTCGGACGGCGGCTCATCGACATCGGCTAATTCCCTTTCGCACCCTCCTATTTCGAACAGCGCACGAGGTAGCCGCTCAGTCACTTTTTCAACGGGCTGTTAGGCAGGCTGCGCGGAGCGACCCGACTTGTTCAACGGCCGGCTGGATCCTGCGTGTTCCGCGCGGAGGGATTTGCTACGAGCAGCGCGTGAAAGTCGCTCATTTCGCCGCCGCCGCCGTCCTCACCGCACTCTCCGCCTGCAAGTCCATGGACTGCTGGGAGCCCGCGGCACGCACGGCCGAACTCTCGCAGGAGGACCGCGCCGCGATCGCGGCCAACGGCGACGTCTGGCTGAAGGCCGTCCGCGCGGCCGACTGGGCCGCGGCCGCGGCGACGTACACGACCGACGCGATGCTGCTGCCGCCGAACGAGCCTGCGGTCACTGGCCGCGAGACGATTCGCAAGTGGTTCACGGCCTTCCCGCCGATCGTCTCGATGGATGTCGAGGGCGTGGAGGTCGAGGGCTGTTGCGATGTCGCCTACGTGCGCGGCACGTACCGGCTCGCGATCGCGCCTCCCGGTGCGGGAACCATCCGCGAGACGGGCAAGTACCTCGAGATCCACCGCAAGCAGGCGGATGGGTCCTGGCTGAAGTCGCGCGACATGTTCAGCTCGGACGCTCCGGCACCGAAGTAGGGCGCGCGGGTGAACTCGCGTCGTACCGTGGAACTACGGGGCGACGGCGCTTTCCAGGTCCTCGCCTGCGCGACGAATCGCGAGGCGAACCGTGCTTTCTGAGGTCGTCTACCGGATCGCGCAGGTTCCATCCATGCTCGTCCCCGCGCAAGGTTTGCCGCCTATCGACGGTTGAAGATCGGCGACTTGGCGTTCGCACGACTGGCGCGGGTCCCGCCGAACACGGAGCGTGGGAACTGGACCCGATGCCCCCACGGGTCGGATTCGACAGCCACCAGGGGGGCGAGTTCGTGGTCGCCTGCGGAAGTACCAGGCCATCCCGCCTGATGCGGTCGGACCCGACGGCATACGGGCCGAACCACCGCGCTTGTTGCACAGCGCAGAGCGTCTGCTACCGATCCCGCTCAGGGATATCGTCCGGCTTCGAACGCTCGGAACGTGCTGATGCTGGCGCTCGTGACCTCGTCGCCGGTGATCGCTCCGGCCAGAGCGCCACCCGAGCACGAGTTCGCCTGGTAGGCCGGGACGGGAGCGAGCTGCGCGCATCCAAGAAGGGCGGGGCGGGGCCACGCCCAGGGCCTGCTGCCCTACGACTCCGACCTGCTCGAAGCGGTTCCCGAGGCTGCGCGGTGCAGCATCACGGAGGTCCGAGGGACCGGGTCCTCACCTCCGCGGCCGCGCAAGCGGCTCGAACGCCACCCGCTGCCGGACGTCATCCGCTTGGAGTTCCTATCCCTCCCCCGTGGTTCATGGGCAGTCTCGGCGTCGCGTCGGTCGCGCGCGAAGCGGGAGAGGATCGCAAGTGGCGTGCGCCCGTCCGCGCCGAGGCTTTCGCGGCTTCGCGCCGACCGCTTGCGTCCCCCGCGACGATCACCCGATGGAAGCCGATCCGCCTCGCCGAAGTCGCGCCCCCGTTCGGTGGCCTTCGAAGAGCATCGGACTCCGCGCGAGCTCACGAGCTGCGCCCACGCGTGGATCGACCGCTGGTCGATCCCGATAGCTCCGCTCAAGCGGAGGAGATCCGTCCATGAAACCTCGATTCTCGAAACTCACTCCGGCGCAGGCCGCGGCGCCCTTCTTCGTGTTCGCAGCGCTGGCGTCCGTTGCGTCCGCGTTCCAGTCGGGCAGCATCGAGCGTATGAGCGTCAGCACGCCGGGCGTGCAGGGCGACCAGGACAGCACCGACTCGGACGTCTCGAACGACGGCCGCTTCGTCGTGTTCGAGAGCAACGCGACGAACCTGGTCGCCGGCGACGGGAACGGCGCGGCTGACATCTTCCTGCGCGACCGTGCGACCGGCGTCACGACGCTCGTCAGCGTCAGTTCCTCCGGGATCAAGGGCAACGGCCAGTCGAACGTCCCGAGCATCTCGAAGGACGGCCGGTTCATCGCGTTCGAGAGCGCGGCCACGAACCTGGTCGCCGGCGACACCAACGGCTTCACCGACATCTTCGTCCACGACACGCAGACCGGCACGACGACGCGCGTCAGCCTGACCCCTACCCTGGGACAAGCGAACGGCCACTCCAGCGCCCCGC
>JAYTBY010000060.1:0-4885 GCA_043736755.1 Planctomycetota bacterium
GAGCCTTGTGCTCGCGCCGACCCGAACGGACCTCGGCCGATCGTGGAGTAGAGATGTGCGCTGCGAAGGTGCGCGCGGAGCGGGTGACCGCGGCCGCGCGCGGAATCAGGATCGGCACGCGCGGGCGCAGGTCCCGCTTGTGCGAACGGAGAGTTGGGCCCGGTCCCGGGCGATGGGACGGGCACGAATCGGGTCAGGCCGGGAACGGAGCAGCCCTAAGGGCCGCAGTTCTAGGCGCAAGGAGCCCGGGCCCAACTCTCCGCTCGCGCGCCGGTTGCGACCGCGCGCAGCTCGCAGCGAGCGCGCCGACAGCTCGGCGTGTTCCCCACGGACGCCTCACGCGTAAGATCGGCCCCGTGTCGTACCTCGTCCTCGCGCGCAAGTATCGCCCCAAGAACTTCGCCGACCTCGTCGGGCAAGAAGTCATCGCGCGCACGCTCCAAGGCGCGATCGAGGAGCAGCGCGTCGGTCACGCCTACCTCTTCTCTGGCCCGCGCGGGACCGGCAAGACGACGACGGCGCGGATCCTCGCGAAGGCGCTGAATTGCGTGACCGGGCCGACGCCGAATCCGTGCGGCGTGTGCGATCACTGCACGGCGATCGATCGCGGCGCGGATCCCGACCTGATCGAGATGGACGCGGCCAGCAACCGCCGCATCGAAGACGTGCGCGAGCTGCGCGAGAACGTCGCCTACGCACCGATGCGCGCGCGGTTCAAGATCTACATCGTGGACGAAGTCCACATGATGACGAAGGAAGCGTTCAACGCGCTCCTCAAGACGCTCGAGGAGCCGCCGAAGCACGTCAAGTTCCTCCTGGCGACGACGGATCCGCAGAAAGTTCCCGCGACGATCCTCTCGCGCTGTCAGATCCTGCGACTGTCGCCGCTCCCGGAAGCCGTGATCGCAGCGCGTCTCGACCACGTTTTCGCGGCCGAAAACGTGGTCGCGGAGCTCGGCGTCGCGCACGAGATCGCACGCCGCGCGCGCGGCGGCATGCGCGACGCGCTGTCGATGGCGGACCAACTGCTGTCGCTCGTCGGTTCCGCGCCCAAGGTCGCGGACCTCGAGCGGCTGTCGGCCGAGGGCGGTGCGGATCTCGCGGATCGCATCCTGGCCTGCCTCGCCGCCGCGGATCGCGCGGGTGTGATCGAGGCGCTCCCGGAGGGCGAAGGCAGCGAGGTCGACATCCTCGGCGCACTCCTCGATCGCTTGCGCGCGATGCTCGTCGTGGCGCTGCTCGGACCGGAAACGCCGCTCGTCCAGCTCGAAGCGGTCGAGCGCACGACTCTGGCCGAGCGCGCCGAGCGCCTCGGACTCCCGCGGATCGAAGCCTGGATCGAGGAACTCATCCTCGCGCGCGAGCGCATGGCGCGCCTCGCATCGCACGGTCGCGTGCTGCTCGAGGTCGCGCTGCTCGACATGGCGCGACCGGAATCCTCGATCTCGTTCGCGGATCTCGAGCGTCGACTCGTCGCGCTCGAGTCGCGACTGCACGGAATGCCGGCCGTCGCGCCGACGGCGCGCTCATCCGCTGCGACGCAGCCGGCGATTGCCCCGACGAGCGCAACGATGAACGTGCCGCGCCAGGTCGACGACTTCGTGCCGCGGCGCGCACCGCCGGCTGTCGAAGCACCGCCGGCTGTCGAACGCGCGCCCGCGCCCGCTCCGTCGGCATCGACCGCCCGGACAGTGCCGAGTGCGGCTCCGCGGAGTCCACCCTCACCGGCAGTTTCAACATCACCGGCGAGCCCGCCGGTCTCAGCAACCCCGCCGGTCTCAGCAATCCCGCCAGCACCGAACGCCGTCCCCAACGACACGCGCGGCCACGAGGCCGGTTCCGACGCCCCGCGTCCGCGCATCGCGGGCAACGCGGATGCTTGGGAGCGCTTCCTCGAGGCACTCGCGAAGTCCTCGGCTTCGTTGGCCGAGACTTTGCGTCTGCGCGGCAAGCTCGTCGATCTCGCGAACGGACGCGCGCTCGTTCAACTCGCGAACCTGCGCGAGGCCGAGCGCGTCGCGATGACGGACTCGGCGAATCAGAAGAAGTGTTCGAGCGTCTTCTCGACCGTCGTGGGCACGCCCACGAACGTCGTCCTCGAAGACCAGGCCGTGGCGAAGAAGTCGCGGGATGCATACACCGGCAAGGTCGCGGAACTCTTCGGCGGCCGCATCGAGGACGACGGATGAGCGGCACGTTCGGCGAGATGGGCAACCTGCTCAAGCAGGCCCAAGAGATGCAGCGCGGCCTCGAGCGCGCCAAGAAGGAGCTCGAAACGGTGCGCATCGAAGGTCGCGCCGGCGGCGATGCCGTGCGCGTCGAAGTCGACGGGAACGGCGTCGTGCTGCGCGTCACGATTCACAAGGACGCCGGCTCGGATGCGCGCCTGCTCGAAGAGATGGTGCTCGCGGCCGTGCGCGATGCGCAGGGGCGCGCGGCGCGCCAACGTGAAGAGAAGATGGGCAAGATCATGGGTGGCTTGCCGCTGCCCGGTCTCTCCTGAAGCTGCACGAACCGTGGCGTACCCGGAACCTCTCGAAGCGCTCGTCGCGGCCTTCGAACGCTTCCCCGGCATCGGTCGGCGGAGCGCGGAACGACTGGCGTTCCACGTCCTGCGCGATCCCGAGGCGCAGAAGCTCAGCCTCGCGATCGTGCGCGCGCTCGAAGAGACGCGCAGGTGCTCGACGTGCGCGAACATCAGCGCCGAGGATCCCTGCCCGATCTGCGCCGATCCGGCGCGTGACGCCGGCATCGTGTGCGTCGTCGAGGAACCGCGGCACGTCGAAGCGTTCGAGCGTTCGGGTGCTTTCCGTGGGCGCTATCACGTGCTGTTCGGCGCGCTGAACCCGGCCGACGGAACCGAGGAACGCCACCTCACGACCCAGAAGCTCGTCGCGCGCGTTGCACGCGGCGGAGTGCGCGAAGTCGTGCTCGCCACCGACCCGGATGCCGAGGGTGAAGCGACAGCGCTCGCGGTGCTCGAAGCTCTCGACCGGCTGCCCGAGCCGCGTCCGATCGTGACGCGCATCGCACGCGGTGCTCCGGCCGGTGCGGCGCTCGAGTACTTGCACAAGGGCGTGCTCGAGGACGCGCTCGTCGGCCGGCGCCCCGTCCGCCGACGCGGACCGGCGTGATTCGCAACGTCCGTTTGCTCGTGTCCTACGACGGTGGGCGCTTCTTCGGTTGGCAGCGCCAGGACGGTTTCGATTCCGTCCAGCAGTCGCTCGAGGAGGCGGTGCTCGCCGCGACCGGCGCGCGCGCGGCCGTGCACGGCGCCGGACGCACCGACACGGGCGTCCACGCACTCGGACAAGTCGCGAGCCTGTGCCTCGACACGCGCCTCGACGACGATCGCTTGCGCCATGCGGTGAACGCCCACTTGCCCGCGGGCGTCGTCGTGCGCGAGGCCGAGACCTGCGCCGATGATTTTCACGCGCGCTTCAGCGCGATCGGAAAGCGCTACGCCTACCACGTCGTCATGACACGATTTCGTCCGGCGTTCGGAGCCGAATACGCCCACTGGTTGTCGTGGCCGCTCGACGTCGCACGCATGCGTCGTGCTGCGGGAGTGCTCGTAGGCACGCACGATTTTGCGGCGTTCGGAAACACCGGCTCGCCCCGCTCGACGACGGTGCGAACGGTTCAACACCTACACTTCGTCGCGCGCCGCGAACGGTTCTTCTTCGTCATCCAGGGTGACGGCTTCCTCTACAACATGGTGCGCACGATCGCGGGGACCTTGATCGACGTCGGTCGGGGGAAAACTCCGGAGGATGCGTGCGCGCGCGCGCTCGCGAGCCGCGATCGCGAGGACGCAGGACCGACGGCGGCGGCGTGTGGGTTGCACCTAGTCTCCGTCCAGTACCCGCAACGGACCTTCGCGCGGCAAGGGCGGCGCTCGTGATGTTCCCGAACGTGCGCCGGGCGCGCGCCGGCACTCTCCAGGCCCGACTGCGAGTCTCCGGTAAGCCCCGGGATTCATTCGGGTCGGTGCGGGCGATCGGTCGAGACGAACGGAATGGAACGGGGCTTGACCGTTCGCGCTCGCGGGTCCAGGCTGGAACTCGTGAACGTGGCGTCGGGATCCGTCTCCTGCTCCGCGCGGCGCCATGTGCGCGCCGTGCGACACGACGTCCCGAGTCCTGCGCGGGGACTCGCGAGTGGACAGTTGTGGATCCGACCCTGTTTTGATCCGACCCTGTTGACCTGCGCGCGACGAGGCGGCGCTTCCGCCGAGGGGATTCTCATGCAGACTTCGGTTTCGATCCTCCATCACGATTACCCCGCTCTCGTGCGCGACACCGTCGACGAGAAACTGCAGCACCTCGAACGATTCAACGATCGCATCGTGACCATGCGTGCCTTGCTCGAACGCCAACACTTGGATCATCGCGTCGAGATCGTGGCGAACGTCGGCCACGGCGCGGTGCTGGTCGCCGATGCGCGTCGCGAAGACTTCGGCTCGGCGCTCGAAGAGGCGACGTCGAGGATGGAACGTCTCCTGAAGCGCGACCACGACCGCCGCATCGAGCGGCGTCGATCCTGACCCGGTTCGCACACGAAAAGACTGGGTTCCACGCGGAGCCGGCCCACTGCGAGGTGCGCCGGCTCTGCTCGTTCCAAGGCGCCCGGAATCGCTTGGATCTGCTAACCTCCTCGACTCCTCGGATTCGAATCGGCGCGACGCGTACCCACATGGAATTCTGGAAGCTCTTCAAGACGAAGAACTGCACGACGAAGCTCGTCGCGGCCACCAAGGAAGCAGCCCTCGAAGAGATCACGGATCTCCTCATCGAGGCCGGAGCGTTGAGCGCCACCTTGCGGGCCGAGACGCTCAAGTCGCTCCTCGAGCGCGAGAGAATCGGCTCGACCGGCGTCGGATCCA
>JAYTBY010000061.1:0-4878 GCA_043736755.1 Planctomycetota bacterium
GGACGTGTCTGACACCCTTCGAAACTGGCGTGCGGGCTAGGCGACGATGCCGGTCGAGCGCCAGAGCTTCATCTTGTTCGAGAGCGTGCGTGCCGTCACACCGAGGCGGCGGGCGGCTTCGGTCTTGTTGCCGCGCGTCGATTGCAGGGTCGCGAGGATCGAAACGCGCTCGATCTCTTCGAGTTTGCGGTTCGCGAGTTGGGGGCCGAGAGACTCCGTCGGGTTCGAAGAGCCGATGGCCGCCGTCGGGTTCGACGATCCGCCGCCGGGGACGAGCGCCAGATCGGCCACGTCGATGCTCGTGTGGCGGTGCGTGACGATCGCGCGTTGCAGCGCGTTCTCGAGCTCGCGCACGTTGCCGGGCCAACTCCAGGTCTGGAGTGACTCGGTCGCTTCGGGCGTGAACTTCGGCGTTTCGAGGCCGGCGAGCTTGGCGAACGCTCCGGCGAAGTGCTGCGCGAGCGGGAGGATGTCCTCGCGGCGTTCGCGCAGGTTCGCGACGCGCACGGGCAGGACATTCAGTCGGTAATAGAGTTCCTCGCGGAAGCGACCAGCGCGCATTTCGGCCGAGAGGTCGCGGTTCGTCGTCGCGAGGATGCGCACGTCGACGCGTTGCGAGCCCGATCCACCGAGGCGTTCGAATTCTTCGTCCTCGACGAGGCGCAGCAAGCGCGCTTGCACGGATGCGGGGATCTCGCCGATCTCGTCGAGGAGGAGCGTACCGCCGTCGGCGAGCTCCACGCGACCTTCGCGACCGCGCGCGTTCCCGCTCGAACGATCGTGACCGAACAGTTCGAGGAGCAGATGTTGTTCCGGCATCGACGCGCAGTTCACGCGGATGAACGGCCCATTCTTGCGCGGGCTCGATTCGTGGATGTAGTGCGCGAGCCGCTCCTTGCCGGTGCCGCTCTCGCCCGTGATCAGGACGGTGCCCTTGCTGCGGGCGTAGCGAGCCGCGGTGCGCAGCGTTTCGAGCATGGGGGCGCTCTTCGCGATCATCCCTGACGTGGAGGAGTTGACCTCACCACGCAGGTACTCGTTCTCGCGAATCAAGCGCGAGGTTCGTTCAACACGTTCGATGACGACCTCGAGCGCCTCGCTCGTGCAGGGCTTCAGCAGGACGTCCGAAGCGCCGGCCTTCATGGCCTGCACCGCGGTTTCCACGGTGCCTTGCGCTGTGATCATCACCGACGGAATGCCCGGAACTTGCTCACGGATCCGTTTGATCAGCTCGACGCCGTCCATGCCCGGCATGCGCAGGTCGGCGAGAACGAGGTCGGGTGATCCCGACGCCGCGCGTTCGAGCGCTTCAGCGCCGTTCTTGGCCTCGAGCGGCTTGTAGCCGAGCGCCGTGATGGCCTCGACGAGGAACTCGCGACTGAGTTGGTCGTCGTCGACGACAAGGATTCGTTGGATGGACATCGGCTGAGGTTTTGTTACCGGGGTTCGAAGGGGATGCGCAGGAGAGTCGATGCCCCGCCGAGGGGCCCAGGTGATTCGGAGACCTCGAAGCGGCCCCCATGGAGTTCGACGATCGCGCGGACGAGCACGAGGCCGAGCCCCGTTCCGTCGCACTTCGTCGTGAACAATGGCTCGTCGAGGCGCCGGCGCAGATGCGTCGGCACCCCGGAGCCAGAGTCGTGGACGGCGATCTCGATCTCGCCGCCGGCAAGCTTGGTGCACACTTCGACGCGGCCGCCGCCCTGAATCGCTTGGAGAGCGTTCGCGACGAGGTTCCGCACCGCAGTGCGCAGCTTGATCCGATCGCCCGTGAATCGCGGGCAATCCACACTGTTCGTGATGGTCCAGCGATCCGCGTTGCCGCGGCCGTCGAGGACACGCCGCGCCGAAGCGATGGCTTCGGCGGTGAGTGCTTCAGGCTCGACGGCGTCGCGCGCCAAGGGCTTGCGCGATGCAATCGACAGTAGGCTGGTCGCTATCTCCTCGACTTCGTCGACGGCTTCGACGACGCGCGCGGCCCAGCGGCGTTCGTGTCCGTCGCGAGTTGCATGACGCTCGAGCAGTTCTGCGAACCCGCGAGCTGCGTGCAAGGGGTTGCGGATCTCATGAGCGATCCCACCGGCCATCGCGCCGAGGTTCGAGAGCCGCGCTTCACCTTCGAGTCGACTCTCGAGTTCGCGGACCCGTGCGTTCAGTGCTTCGCGTTCGCCCTCCGGCAGCGACGAGGCTCTGCGCAGGATCGCGAGTTCCCGCTCGAGCTCCGCGCAGCGCTCCACAAGGGCCGTCATGCTCGCGAGCACGGCATCCGAGATGCCGCTCAATGCGCGCACGACGGCTTCCGGCTCGATCGCGGGCGACGGCGGAACGACCTGCAAAGCACCGCCGGTCACAGCGTGCCTCCTGCTGGCGAGTGTTCCCCGTAGAACTCGACACACAGGCCGAAACCGCGTGAATCATGATCGAAGCGAGCGCCGAGGCGTGAGAGGTCGCGGCGCGCGAGCGGTTCACCGAGCGTCGCCGAGAGGGAGTCCTCGTGCAGCCCGGTTCCTTCGAACGAAGTGGTCGCGATGAAGCCCGTCTCGCGCGGTTCGATCTGGAGACCCGCGTGTCCGGCGCCGCGCGTGAACCCGTACTCCAGCACGCGCGCAAGGCACCGAGACACGAGCGATCCGTCGATTCGTACGCGGCCCGACGGCCGTTCGACCGCGACCAACGTCAGGGCGCGGTGATCCGAACGCAGTGCGTCGACGGCCGAGAATCCGATCTCCTCCAACGTGCAATCGAGGGCGCGCACGGGCGCGGGAAGCGACCATTCGAGGAGGGCGCGCACGTCGCGAGCGAGGCGCTCGAACTGCTCGGCCACGCCCAGAACGGGCACTTGGAGCGGATCCTCGATCGGAACCGCGAAGCGCAATGCATCGAGCGCAGCGCGCAACGAAGCGACGCGTTGATCGAGGGATCGCGCCGCCCGCTCGCCGCAGGGCAGCGTCGTCGTGGTCGCGGGATCGAGGAGGTTCGTAGGCACGGAAGGAAGTCGTCGCGCACGGCGCCTCCCGTTCCCGGAAGGACCGGGTGGTGTTTCGGCACTTCCTGCCGGGTGCTTGACGAAACTTCCGGGTCCGACCGGATGACCTTTCCTTGGGGCACGCGTTCGCTTCTCATCCGAGGGCCAAAATCGGACGCTTCAGGGCCCTAGCGCTTCGAAGTTGCTTTCGAGGCCGAGTGCAACCACTCCTCCTCGAGCGCTTCGATGGGCGCGAGCCCGATTTCCGCGAGCACAGCGATTTCCCGATCCCGTTGGAACGTGTGCCGATCGAGTTCGTCCTTGCGCGGGAGCGGATCCGTGACGGCCAATAGATACGTGCGCATACCGTCCGGCCCGAACTTCTCGAGCATCCACGCGACCTTCGACCAAGCGGTGAGGTGGTCGGGGCCGGACAGGTCCTCGAAGCGCCGTTCATCCGCGAGGACGCGCCACGTCGGCGCGAAGTTGTTCGAGACGAGGCCGGCGACGCGCTGCTCCCACTTCCACGAATCGGCGCCGTCGCGAATCGTGCCACGCGCGTACAGCGTGTAGCGCTCATCCACCCGGCGCGAAACGACGTGCGCGTGGCCGTACTCGAACCAGACCGGCAGAGTCGCGCTCATCCCACGGAATCCCGAGGTGAGGTTCATTGCGACGTTCGCCGCCACCAGAGCATGGAACGCCGAGTCGGATTCGTGTCCCCAGCCCTCGACGGCTTCGGCGCTGAGCCCGCAGAAGAGCGAGTTGCCCGGCAAGCGTTCGCGGTGCGGATCCGTCGACTCGCGCTTCATCGTGTAACGCACGAAACGCGCCAACGTAGAGCGCCGTTCCGCGAGGAGGACCGTGAACTTCATCGCCATGCCGAGGTGCGGTCCGGGCGCGATCGTTGCTCCGCCGGCAACCGACGCCTCACCGAAGTCCTCGTCGCGCAATCCGAATGCGCGCAGGTAGTCCGCGTGGATGCTCTCGATCCGCCGCGCATAGAGGTGCAGGCGCAGCCAGGGATCCAGTTTCCCGGCCGGGATCTTCGCATCCGGGAAGACCTCGCGCATGCGCGCGAGCTCGCCGTCGAGGCGTTTCTTCTCGATGCGATCCGCGGGGATCTTGTACGACTGGAGCGTCGACCCGATGCGGAAGTGCTCGGTTTCGACCCACACGATCGGCACGGCGATTTCACGAGCGATCTCGTCCGTGGTGACCCCTTCGCACCACGGGAACGGACCGAGCGATACATATCCGGCCGCGTCGAGACCTGCGCGTTGTCCGCGTGTGTACGGATCGACAGCTTCGAAGGTCTGCGGCTTGGAGTCCTCCTGGGCTCGCGCGGGAGAGAGCAGCAGCGCGAGCCCGAGGAGGACGCGGAGGACATGCCCGGAGAGGCAACCCTCCGCAATGCGGATCATTGCGAACGAATCAACGCGCGGCGCCGGCCGCGGGAACCATGGGTTCGACTTGGAAGATCTTCGTGACGGCCGCACGCGCCGCTTCGACGTCCGCCTTCGCGGCCTGGAGGTCCACGTCGACGCTCTTCACCTTGGCGACGTCGACGTTCGGCGACTCCATGAGCAGACCCTTGCGGGTTTCGAGGAGCGTGAACTTGCGCTCGCACTCGTCCATGCGATCGAGCCCGGCGAGCACCTGCTTCGTGGCCTTGGCCGCGTCGATGCCGTACGTCGCGAAGAGCGTCGATTCCATCGCGGACCACAGCTCGGTTCGCGACGTGTCCGACTCGAGCGGCTTCTTCGCCGAGCCGTCGCGCGACGCGACGAAGAGGTGTTCGGCCTCGTTCGTCGGGAACAGCGAGTTGAACGGGTGACTCGGGTCCACGACATCGACCGGCAGCTTGACGCAGCGGAAGAAGCGGGCGAGGACGAGCGTGCGCTCGTTCGACC
>JAYTBY010000062.1:0-4874 GCA_043736755.1 Planctomycetota bacterium
ATTCGGACGGTGACGCTCGGGTGACGAGCACGCAGCGACCGCAAGGAGGAACGAGGTGACGAGTGCGATTCTCATGGGGACTCTCCTTCAGACGGACAACGGGCCGACGGCGGCTTCGACGGCGGCCACGAGCTTCCCTTCCCGCAACAACTGGATCGAAGCCTGAATGTCGCCGTGCATGAAGCGATCGCGCTCGAGCTTGGGCACTTTCGTCCGTAGGCATTTGTGCGCCGCATCCGCGCCTTTTCCAGCGCGCAACTCGCCGTGGAACTCGCGCGCCTGCGCTGCGCACATCCACTCGAGCGCGAGGATCGCCTCGACGTTCGTGACGATCGACAACGCCTTGCGCGCGGCCGTCACGCCCATGGAAACGTGATCCTCCTGATTCGCGCTGGTCGGGATCGTGTCGACCGACGCGGGATGCGCGAGCGGCTTGTTCTCGCTGGCCAACGCGGCTGCGGCGACTTGCACGATCATCATCCCCGAGTTGAGGCCCGGCTTCGGCGTGAGGAACGCCGGCAAATGCGACAGATCCGGGTTCACGAGCTGTTCGATGCGGCGCTCGGACACGTTGCCGAGCGTCGCCATCGAGAGCGCGAGGTAGTCGAGCGCGACGGACAACGGTTGACCGTGGAATTGTCCCGCGCTGACGACTTCACCCGTATCGGGGAACACGAGCGGATTGTCGGTCACCGACGTGAGTTCGATCGCGACGACGGACCGCACGTGCTCGAGCGCCGTGTGCACCGCGCCGTGAATCTGCGGCACGCAACGCAGCGAGTACGGATCCTGCACGCGATCGCAATCGACATGCGACGCGAGCACTTCGGAATCGGCGAGGCACGTGCGCACGTTGCGTGCGACGCGATGGTGCCCCGCATGTCCTTTGAGGTTGGCGATGCGCTCGGCGAAGGGCTTCAGCGATCCGAGCAACGCCTCGATCGACAGCGCCGCGATCGCATCGGCGCTCTTCAGTGCGTTTTCGGCGCGCAGCACGGCGCACGTGCCGATCGCTTTGATGACCTCGGTGCCGTTGATCAGCGCGAGCCCCTCTTTCGCCGAGAGGCGCACGGGTTCCTCGCCGATCCGCTTCAACGCTTCACGCGCAGGCAAGCGCTCGTTCCCGATGTGCGCTTCGCCGTGACCGAGATACGCAGCGGCCATGTGCGCGAGCGGCGCGAGATCGCCGCTGGCTCCGACGGATCCTTGCCGCGGGACCACGGGCACGAAGCCCTTCTGGAAGATGCGCACGAGCGCTTCGACGAGGTTCGCCGACACGCCGGAATGCCCGCGCACCAAGCCGTTCAGTCGCAGGACTTGCGCGATCCGGACCTCTTCGCGCGGCATCGGCTCGCCGATCCCGCAGCAGTGCGAGAGCACGAGGTTCTCCTGCAGTTCCTCCAGATCCCCGGTCGGAATCGCGACGTTCTTCAACTTCCCGAAACCAGTCGTGAGCCCGTAGACGACGTCACCGCGCTCGACGTGGCGCTCCACGATCTCGCGTGCGCGTCGCACGGCCAACATCGCCGACGGCGCGATCGATAGCGCGATCGGCTCTCCGCGCGCGAGCGGTGCGAGGTCGGCGAGAGTGAGCGAAGTTCCGTCGAGTACGAGGGTTTTCACGGTGCGAGAGGCTACGCGATCGGCACTCCGATCGCAGCGTCTGGTCGCTGCTCTGTGCCCCCTGCGAGGAGCTTCCATTTCTCGCGAGCGTCCGGCGAAGAACTCGCCGAATGCTCGGGGTTGATCCGCGCCACGATCACCGCGCGTCTTGCGACGATTTTCCCGCGAGACTCCGCGAACCCGCTGCGCTCAGAGCGTGTGAAGAGTTCACCCGCTCAGCGCCGTGGAGCGGCGCAAACGGCTTCTGAGCACGTGTAGGCTCGATTTCTTCGCACGCACTCAGCGCTTTCCCGCCCGCCGCCGCGTCTCCTCGTCCTGACCGACGATCGCGCCCTCGGGAAGAGCGACGTAGAGCCGCGTCTCCCCCGCGATCTCCAGCGGCTGGTCCTTCGTCAGCACCGCGTCGTTCCAGCGCACCGTCACGAGCCACGATCCCTCCGGCAGATCCTCGATGCGCAGGTCGCGCCCGAGCGCGAGCACGAACGGATCGCGCGGCGTGCCGTCGACCTCGACCTGGACGGGCAACGGTTGGATGCGATCGGGCATCTGGATCGCGAGTTCGCCATCGCCCCCTGTGACAGGCTGGAGCGAGAGATCCGCGCGCACGTCACCACGCTTCAACACGGCGTGCGCGACGCGTTTGCCATCGCGCGACAGAGCCGTGAGGTAGCGCACGCCCGACACATCCTCACTCGCGGACAGTTGAAACTCGCCCTTCTCGTTCGTCGACGCTTCTTGAAGAGCCGGCGGCAAGTCCGGAAGCACATCGCTCTCGAGGAACAGATAGTTCGTCTGCCCGAACACGGACAACATCGCCGCAGTCCGATCGGGCGCTTCGAGACGCACGATCGCATTCGCGGCCGGCTCGCCGCGATCCGAAACGACACCGGTCACCACGGGTGCGGCGTCGAGTCCGAACTCGGCGGTCGCGCGCGAGCCGGTCTGCAATTCGATCGAGCGCCGCGTCGGTTTCGCGGTGGCGCCCGCGTGGTAGAGGCGCAACGTGACGCGCGCTTCGGGCAAGTCCTCGACGATCGCGGTGCCGCCGGGCCAGATGCGGATGGGGTTCACGTCCTGCCAGGGGAACTTGCGCTCGGCGTCGACGGCCTCGGGGAGGATGAAGAGCAGCGCTTGTTGACCGGCGTTCAGCGCATCGGTGATCGAGACCTGCAGGCTTGCGCCCGGATCCAAGCGGAATTTCAAGCGTCCGCGCTCGATCGTCGTCGCGCCCGACAACGTGAGCGATTGCCGCAGGCTCGCGAATCCAGGCTTCGACACGACGACGAGCACTTCACCGGGCGCGACGGTGGAGAACTCGACGCCGCCATCCTCGGCCGAGTCGCGCACTTGTCCGTCCATGCGCACGACGGCGCCGACGAGCGGCTTGCCGTCTTTGTCCATCACGTCGGCGAACACGCGCGCAGGTCGACCGAAGGGAACGTTGAGTTGCGTCTCGCGCTGCGGCCGCAAGCGAACTTCGCGCTCTGCGCCGACGATGCCGGGCCCGGTGATCGAAAGCACGGATAGGCCAGGCTGCAGCGAATCCGCGCCGAAACGGCCCAGGCTGTCGGCGTAGAGCGTCCGACCCGTGTTGGGGCCAGCGAGAAAACGCACCTGTGCGCGCACGCCAGCGTTCCGTCCATCGACGACGGATCCGACGAGCCTGGCCGTCGCGCCCGAGCCGAGGTCGGGCGCGCCCTCGGCTTTCGGCTTCGAAGCCGCGCGCACGAGCGTGAGCCGCACCTCGAGCGGGAAGATCACCGTCGTTTCGAGCGACGTGAACTGCGGCGTCTGGTCCTCGGCGAGTTCGAGCCCGCGCCCGGTGCCCGGCTCGGCCTCGGGCGGAGTCGTCGGCCCTGGAATCCCGACCGATCCGGCCAAATCGACCGCAGCGGGCGGCGGCGCGGGCTGACGCAGGAACCAGAACGCCGATCCCGTGATGCCGACGACGAGCGCGGCAGCGAGAGAGGCGAGCACGACGTTCCGCGCGTTTCGATCCATGTCTGTCGGTGATTCCTGACTCGCGCAAGGAGAGCGCGTCGTCGCAACGAGCATAGCCCGGGCCGAACCGCCGCCCCACCCTGCGGATCCAGTGCGTTGACCTGCGCGGCGCCTCGCGACACGATTCGCGCCGTGATCGAGCGCGCATTCTTCCTCTCGCTGTCCGTGATCCTGTGCGCGCTCCCGCTCACCGCAGCGTGCGGAGATGCTCCGACACCGTCCCCTCTCGCGCTGCGCGCACGTTTGGAGTTCGAAACGGGCGAATCACGCGCGGTCGGACTCTTGGCCTTCGACCTCGATGGCGACGGCCAGGACGAGCTCATCTCGCTCCTGCGCGGACCGGGCGCGATCCAGGTGATCGAGGGGCTCTCGAATCAGCCCGAGCGGATTCCGCGGCGCGTGACGCTCGAGGTCGGCGACTTCTCGATCGGCCCCGTGCGCGTCGGCGCGTGGAAACCGGGCCGCGACGGCGGGCCGGCGATCGTGGCGATCGCACAGCGCGCGGATCCGGCGCTCGTCCTCGTCGACGTGCGCACGCTGTTTCTCGGGAAGTCCGAAGCGATCGTCAGCCGCATCGCGCTCGAGTCGCGGCCGCGCGCGTTGGCCGCCGGCGATCTCCGGCGTGACGGCGAGCCGGACATCGCAGTCGTCAACCTCGAGGACGAGTTGCTGCTCGTGCACCAGGGCGTCGTCTCGACGCGCATGAAGCTGCGCGACCCGCAGACGACGTGCGTGCATTTCACGGCGGACGGCGAGTCGGTGCTCGTCGGTTCGCAGGCGACGCGCACGATCGCGCGCTATCGACCCGGGTCTTCTTCCGCGACCTCGCCCGAGTCCGAGGTCCAGCTGAAAGGCCTCCCGCGGCGCATCGACGAGCTCGACGGTTGGCGCGGCGCCAAGGGCTCGACGTTCTTCGTCGCGGCCGGCGACGGCGATCTCGTGCGGCTCGACAAGGACTTGCGCGTCCTCGGCACCGAGGCGACGGACGCGGTCCCGATCGACCTCGCGCACGCGGGAATCGCGCCGAAGCGCGCGCTGCTCATCGTCTCCGTGCACGGACAAGTGGCGCGCATCGAGCGCGAGGACGGATCGACGACGAAGTTCTACGCCGGGCAACATCCGGTCGCTGGCGCGCTGGGTGACTTCAACGGCGACGGACATCTCGATGCTGCGTTCGCGAATGGCGAAGCGAAGCGCATCAGCGTCGCGTTCGGTCACGCGGAGGGCAGCTTCGACGTCGCGCGCACCTC
>JAYTBY010000063.1:0-10967 GCA_043736755.1 Planctomycetota bacterium
CCGGCCGCGAATCCAAGCGCGAACCGTCCGTCGGCATCGGCCAGGGTTTCGTCGACCAGGGTCAGTCCGCCAGGCCCCGAGCGTCCGTCGCGCAGCGAAATCGTCGCCGTGGCGTGCGGCACCGGAGCTCCTTCTGCATCGACGGCGCGACCGCGCAATACAGCGCCTTCGTCCAGTCGTGCGTCGAGAGTCACGTCGCGTGCGGACCCTTTCGGAATCCGTGCGCCGGCCTCGAAGGGCTGGAATCCAAGAGCTTCGACGCGCGCTTCGAGGCGCGCGTTCGCGGTCTCTCGCGCGGAGAGTCCATCGAGCCGAGTCAGTGACGCGGAGTAGGCGCCCGTCGCGTCGCTGCGCGCTCGCGCGACATCGAGGACCAGTCCTTCCGGCGTTCGGACTTCGAGGACGACGCGCGCATCCGCCACGGGCGCGGCACCCACCGCTGCGCGCACGAAGCCGCGCGCGGACCATCCGTCACCCGAGTGTTGCGCCGCACCCGGCGGATCGGCGGCCGCGGGTTCCCGCGTGTCCGTCGCGGCGGGGACCGCCGGCGAGCGTGCCGACGCCGACGTGTCGCCCGGCGTCGCGCCCTGCGCGGCGGGCAGCGGTGCCATCGTGGGTGCGACGCCAGGCTTCGGCTCCGGCGTTCGCTCGCAACTCGCCACGAGAAGGAGGGCGAGCCACGCGCACCGCGCGATTCTGGTGGGTTCGGTGTATTTCACGGTTCGGATCCTGCGCTCATCTTCGCCAGAACGGCGCGCTCGAGTTCGGCTGCGGTCCGAGAGCGGTCGACCGCGCTGGCCTCGGGCCGATAGGGGTTGTCGATGACGGCCCGGTGCGCGAGCGCGGTCGAAGCGCGCCACTGCGCGAAGACCAACTCGTCGATGGACGCCGCGCCGTGCGCGGAGCCCCCTCGCTCGCGCGCGGCGGGCGTGCCCTCGAGGAGCACTGCGATCAGGAAGTCGACCACGCCGTCGCGGCCGAGAGCGAGGCTCGAGACGGCGCACTCGACGCGCACAGCAAGCACAGGGTGGGGGCGTCGACCGATCGCGAGCTCTTCCAACGCGCTCGCCAGCGCGGTGCTCGGATCCGGTGCTCTTCCGAGTGCCGCCGCGGCCGCGACGTCCACGGCGGGGATGTCGGGGTCACCCGTGCGGATGCGGCGCTCGAGTCGCGCACGCAACACCTCGAGCGCTTCGAGCGCGCCACTCGCGGACAGGAGGAGCACGGCGCGCAGCGAGCGCGGACTCGGAGACTCGAGTGCAGCGCGCAGTTCGTCGAGCGCAAGGGCGTCGAGTCGACCCGGCTCTCGCGACGGATTCCAACGCTCGAGCACGTCTTCGAACGCGGTGGTGGACAGGGAGTCCCAGCCGCGCGGAAGCGCGAGTTCGCGACGTGGTGCGTCGGCCTCGGGACGCGAAACCACGGCGGGCGCCGCCCGGGGCTCTTCGATGCCGGTCGCAACCGGCTCGGCCGGGAGGTCCGCGTGTGGCGTGTGCGCCGCGCAGGCGCTGATCAGCGCGCAAGCGAGGACGGTGAGGAACGGAATCCGGCGCATCGCGCGCAGACTAGCCGAGTCCTCGACCCGGCTCCACGTCAGGGCTCGAACGCTCTCAAGCCACCCTCGTCCGAGATCCACAGGCGTCCGTGGGGAATCGACACGTTCGGCGATTCCCACGCGACGTAGGTCCACTCGCCGACGCGTCGCAAGTTTGCCGTGCGCGCGGGGGAGCCCGTGGATTTCACGCTGAACAGCCTTTCGCCGATGTCCACGGTGAACGGAGTCCACGGACACGGGTAGGTCGTCGCCGAGCTGGATCGGCGACGCAGGATCGCCAGTCCGGCGTTCGACACCGGTCGCGCATCTTCGACGAGTTCGACCGCACTCGACTCGATCTCCTCGGGCTTGAGGCGCTGGTTCCACGCGAACGTGCGTCCGCTCTTGAAGCGCACGAGCACGCGGTCGACCTGCGAGGTCGGGCCGTCGAGAGGCGGCGAACCCTCGGACCAGGGACCGTCCCTGGACCCGTCCGCGGCGTCGACGATCCACACCTCGCCGTCTTCGGTCACGACGAGCAAATGACCGGGCCGTCCGGGCAGGAACACGGGCACGCGACCCACTCCTCCGAGCGAGCTGAAGCGTGCTTCCCAGATGCGCGTCCCGTTGCGGCCGAGTCGTGCGATCGAACCGGCGCGATCGACGACGACGTGATCGTCCCCCACGGCGACGGGCGGGGCCTCGACACGGCCGACCGTCCCCCAAGTTCGTTCCGGAATGCGCGAGAGCGAGACGTTCACGTCGCTCGGATGCTCGGAGTTCACCGTGTACGGCTCGTGACCCTCGAGTTCGAGCGTGAACGAGAGGGACTGGTGCCAAGTCGTATCGAGACTGAACGGCGTGACGCGCTCCGTGCCGTTGGCGAGCTTCGTGCGGGCACCCGCGGGCACGGTGGTGACGTGCCACGGAAGGAGCCACGAGTCGTAGTCCTCGAGAGCGCTTTTCAGCAGGTCATAGGCTTCGACTTGGCGCCCGTCTTCGGCCAGCGTCCGCGCTTCGGCGATCACACGCACGCGGTTCTCGACGCGGGCGATCTCCGCCGCGAACAGCACGGCCAGTTTTCCCGTCGGATCCGTCGCGAGCAGCGCCTGGTAGGTGTCGAGCGCGCGCTGGTGATCCCCGGCTTCCTCGTGAGCGCGGGCGGTGTTGATCAGGACGTCCTGCGAGGCGAGGGTCTCTTTGCGGACGCGTTCTTCGCGTTCACGTGCGCGATTCTCGCTGCGTTCTTCCACGCGCTTGCGCATCGCCGTGAGACGCTTTTCGAATTCGCGCGCGGCTTCGGGCGGCTTGGTGCCCATGGGTTCGGCCAAGGATCGCGCGAGCGCGAGGAAGCGGTCCTCGGCGCGCTGCTGCTCTTGCGGATCACCCGTTCCCGCGAAGAGGAGTGCGATCTGAGCATCGAGTCGCGCCGCCAGTCCGTTGTAGAGGTCCGGCACGAGAGGCAACGGCTCTTCGCCAACGCGCAGCGTCGGAGCAGCCGGTAGTTCGAGCGCGCGGAGGAGACCAAGGTTCATGTCACCTACGGTGCATTCGATCGCCGCGCCGTTGTACTCGTCCGTCCAAGTCGTCCGGATCGCGGCCTCGGCCATGCGCTTCCGTTGGCCGAGCTCGG
Source organism: Planctomycetota bacterium (assembly GCA_043736755.1). GTDB lineage: Bacteria > Planctomycetota > UBA1135 > UBA1135 > JAEUHZ01. The sequence goes on from JAYTBY010000063.1 coordinate 3,168, forward strand.
ACCGCAACGCCGCGATGCGCGGTGTCGTATCGCCGGCGAAGGCGCTCTCGAGCTCGATCAGCGCAGCCGCCGGATCGTCGGCCTTGGCGTGAACGCTCGTGAGGCGGTCCTCGACGCGGCGATGGGACGAGTACTGGACGACTGCACCGACCGACAGCGCGAGCAGGACGCAGATGGTGACCAGCGAGTGCTTCTTGACGAGCGTGCGCTGGACGGAGTGTGCGCGTGCGCGCAAGTAGAGGCGTCGGATCTCGCGATCGGCCGGCAACGCATCGCTCAACTGACGGAGCGGCTGGACGACCTCCTCGCTGCGACCGGCTTCGAGCGCCGCCCGGATGACTTCGAGCAGGAACGGCGCCGCTTCGATCGCGATGCCGGCCTGGACCATGGCTCCACCGATTTCGAGGCGCAGGTGGGACGTGTCCGGCGCGCGGTTGGCCGTGATCCGCAAGACGGACGCTGCGGCGACGCGCCTGTTTTCGCGCAAGAATGTGCGCGATAGCGTGAGCAGATCGCGCACGCTCGGCACGGACGGATCCGCGCTTGCACGCAGCTGCCAGACGAGCAGACGGATCTGTCCCGCGCGGTCGTTGGCCTTTTCGCGCGTGAAGTCCTTCCAACGGGTGAGCGAGGACAGCGGCGCCGGGACGGCGTGATCGAGTCGTCGCAGGAACGTGCGCGCGCGTCGCGCTGGCAGTGCGTGCACGACGGGCTGGAGTCGCCCGGACAGCCACTCGGCCTCGAAAGAATGCGCGTCGATCTCCGCGAGCGGCCCGGCCGGCGCGATCTCGAGCCACGAAACGAGGCGCGACACGGCGCGTTCGGTCTGCGACCGCGCGATCTCGTGCTGGACGAGGTAGAGAAGTTCGGGCGGCGTGGAGAAACGCAGCGCACCGCGCCGCAGTTCTTGGAGCGCAATGTTGCGCGCCTGACGCAGCGGCCAACCCAGTCGGTCGGCCATCTCGAGCACGCTCGAGGTCCCGTCGCACGTCTTGTGGATGCGCTCGACGTCACCCTTCATCGGGCCGGATTCGAGGCCTTGGAGGACAGTATCGCCGGCGTCGTGCCACGTGGTCTGCAGCGTGTCCCAATCGTCCTTGAGACGTGCGTACTCGAGGAGCGTGGCCTCGATGCCCATCTTCGGGCACCACACGGACTCGCGACCGGGACCCTTGCGTTCGAGACCTTGCTCGGCCGCACTGAGACCAGAGCCCTCGGGCTTCTTCGGCACGGGCCCGGGCAAGAAGCGGAAGTGCACGGTCGACGAATCGAGGAGTCGGAACAGCGTCTCGAGTCGTCGCGCGCGCGCGATCTCCTCCATGCGCAGGGCGTCGACGTGCGTCTCGGGGTCGTCGACCCACGCGATGCGCGCGAGTTTGCGCCAGCACTCGGGATCCTCCTCGGGTTCGGGGAGGAGGTGCATCGCACCATCCTCGACGCCGATGGTCGCGCGCTCACCGTCCTTCGAATGAAGGGAGAGCACGCCCGCGCGGCCGCGGGCCAAGCTCTGCAATAGATCGGCGAGGCCGATTCCGCCGACATCTCCTTGGAAGCTCATGGGGTTCCGCAGATATCGGCCGCCCGTACGAGGCGAATGGAGCGTCGCGCTTCAGGAAACGAGCATCCGCAATCGTTCCAGGTCCTCTGGCGTGTCGAGATCGTCGAGGATCCGCGCGCTTCCGACCTCGATCGAGATCGTCTCCGAGGCAAAGAGGCGCAAATCCCGCAGCGTGTGGATGGGATTCTCGTCGGGAAGCACAGGAAAGTCTTTCCCGGTCCGGCGGAGTTCCAGGAGGAGCTCGCGGCCCACGAAGACGGGGTGACCGAAGCGCACGACCGGTGCGCTTGACGGTCCCGAGGCGACGTACGGACCGAGCCACCCGCGCGCGGGAGAACCTTGGTGGAGCCACTCGTCGAGGAGGTCTTCGAAGACCTCCGCCGGAACGAGCGGGACGTCGACGGGTGCGATCGCGAGATCGAGACCCGGCCTGGCCAGGCTCGCGAGCGCGACGCCGCTCGTGCGCCCAGCGGCCCAATCCGGATTGAAGAGGACTTCGACTTCGTCGGGTAACGCCGCGCGAATCGCTTGGTGGTGCGCGCCCGTCACGACGAGCGGCGGCGCGTCATCCAGCTCGCGACCTGCTTCGAGGAGTCGCGCGAGCGCGGTGCGGCCTCCAAGATCGACGAGGGCCTTGCAAGCCCCTAGTCGGCGGCTCTCACCGGCCGCGAGGATGACGAGCGCCGGTTTCACGCGCCGACGTAGCGATCGTAGAGCGCGAGCGCGCGGTCCTCGTCCTCCGTGCCTTCGATCAAGGCACGACCGTCGGCGAAGAGCGTGAACTTCTCGGGCGCGACCTCGAAACGCAGGATCGGCCCCTGTCGGCGCACGTTGTGTGCGAGCCCTTGTAGATTCCGTGCGACCAAGTCGAGGTCCGGCTTCGCGCGCGCCGCGCGCACTTGCACGGTGCCGCGACCACACAAGCGCACGGCACGTTGCGTCCGCGAAGCGCGCAGGTAGACGAAGTCGCGCGCGCCGCAACACGGACACAGCGGGTCGCGCGCGAGTTCGATCTCACGCGCGCGACCGTCCCACGCGTCGAGTTCGACGAGGCGCGGCACGAGCGCGGTCTCTCCAGCCAGGATTCGCAACGCGAGACCGGCCTGTAGCGCCGCGACGAACGCGACGGCCGGTTGGATCACGCCCGCGGTTTCGCACGTTGGCAAGACGCCCGGCGGCGGCGCTTCGGGGAAAATGCAGCGCAAGCACGGACCGACGCCGGGGATCACGGGCATCACGAGCCCGCCCGATCCGACGACGCCGCCGTAGACCCACGGAAGGCCCACATCGACGCTGAAATCGTTGACCAGGTAGCGCGTCTCGAGGTTGTCCGTTCCGTCGAGCACGACGTCGACACCGGCTGCGAGCTCGACCAGGTTCGACGCGTCGAGATGCGTCGTGTGAGGTTCGACGCGGGTCGGGCCGCCGATCCGGGCGAGAACTTCGGCCGCGGCTTCGGCCTTGAGCGCGGAGTCGCGCGCGTGACGCTCCTCGAAAAGCACTTGGCGCGGGAGGTTCGACTCCTCGACGATGTCGCGATCGACCAGTACGAGGCGACCGAGGCCGCTGCGCACGAGCGACTGCGCGATCGCGCCGCCGAGTGCGCCGCAACCGACGAGGAGCGCGCTCTTCGACTGAAGTCGGCGCTGTCCTTCGAGCCCGAGACCTGCGAAGCGCACTTGCCGCGCGAAGCGTCGCGCGAACGGATCCACGGTGTCGCTCATGCTGCATCCCCGCGGCTCACGAGCCACACGACGAGCGCCACGACCGACACGACGACGACGACCGCCAGACCGATGGGGAGGAGCAGCGATCGCAGATCACTGCGCGGCGTGCGATCGATCTCAACCCAGTTGAAGTAGCGCTTGACGTCGCCCTCGAGCTCCTTGCCACAGTGCGGGCAGACCTCGATCGGCGTCCCCAGCGGGATCACGCCGTCGCAGTGCATGCAGTACATGTTGCGCGCGCCGCCGCCTTCGGCCACGCCGGGCGCGTGCGACCGCTCGCGGTAGTAATCGATGGCCTCGGCATTCGACTTCTCACGCGCTCGCGACCAGTGCGCGTCGCTCATGTTCCCGAAGCTCTTCGCGGCCGGGTTGGGCTGCGGGCCGGTCGGGGTGGGGGGCGTGGAGGGCGTGGTGGAGGCGGGATCGGTCACGGGAGAAGCGTAGCCCGTCCGCGGCGGGGTTGACTTCGGAGCGTCCGCCGACGATCCTCTTCCGCCCTTCGGACGGTGGCTATAGCTCAGTCGGTTAGAGCACCAGGTTGTGGTCCTGGGGGTCGCGGGTTCGAATCCCGTTAGCCACCCCACCTTCCGAATCGCGCGGAACAGCCGCGGGCGCTCCCGCGATTCTGAGCTGCGGCGTGCGCGCGCAGCCCGTGGTGACCTTGACCCCATCGGCAACGGAAGGGGTGTCGTGAGCCTTCGAGTCGCGAAGAGGAGCTCCCCAGCCGTGATCTCGACCGTGTTCCACGATTTGGGGGAGGTCGACTCCGGCGCCCAGAGGCCGGTGTAGCGTTCCGCTACAGGCCTTAGCGTGCACGCGCCGACGTACAGCCTGCGGCAGGCATAAGTTCCGACGTAACACGGTGCGGCGAAGCATACTGAGAGCGAAGGACCTCACGGCGAAAAGCAACGTTTCGAGTAGTAGCTCGCTTCAGGTTGACACGTTCTCGAACGATTCAGGTAGAAGTGAAAGGGCGTCGGAGGATACCGAAGCAAGGAGAGAGATCATGGAAACGAAGCACAGACTGCTGCAGTTCGTGTTCTTGGGGTACGAGCGCAATCGAGAGGTGCTTGAAGGAGCCGAGCCGGCACCTCCGGGCAAGGTCCACGTGTGTTTCTCGTTGCCGGGCAAGGTCGTTGCGGTCGGTTCAACGAAAGAGCGCTCGATCGAGAACCTCCAGCGGACCCTTGAGTGGCACTTTCGCGAGTCCGGTTCGGCGACGATCTGGTACGAAGTCGCGCGCGAGAACCTGACCGCGAAGGAGAAGGAGCTCATTGGCGAGGGCGTCGTGCACGGTGAGGACATCGGTTCGTTCGGGCGCGATGAAAAGGTCAACGCGTTCGTGCACGAAATCGAACCCGACGAGCGTCTGCTCGCGTGTGCAACCGGGAGCTAGCAATGGGCCTCAGTCTCCCCTGGGGAAGGTTTGAACTCGCGCTGAGAGCCCTCGGGGTTCAGGTCATCGGACCGAACGATCGAGGAGATGCGATCTTCATGCTCGGGAAGGCTCGCGACTTCCATATCATCGAAGCCGGGCGCGTCGAGGAGGAGCAGATTCACATGATGTGCCGCACTCTCGGAGTCGACTACATCGAGATCATGCGTCACGCGAAGCGACTCAGCACAGAACCGCAATCTTGACGGGGCGTGTTTGCTGGTGATCGAGAGGGAGCACAAGCGGGGTGCCCTGCTTCTTGCCCTCATCCCCGCATCTTGCACATCATGATCGTCCCTCGTAGATAAGGTCCGGCGTATCCGATTCGCGCCCTAGCCCTATCCCGTGCTGTCTCTGCGAACCTCGCTTAGCGCGCGAACATCCGCGCCGGATCGCGGAACGATTTGAACTCGAGCGCGTTCCCGCTCGGATCGACGAGGAAGAATGTCGCTTGCTCGCCGATCGCGCCGCGGAAACGGATGCGGGGCGCGATGAGGAACTGTGCGCCCTGTTCTTCGAGGCGTTTCGAGAACGCGTGCCACGCATCCCATTCGAGCACGATTCCGAAGTGACGCACGGGCACGCCGTCGCCGTCGACTTCGTTCCGGTGTGCGTCGGAGCAGGCCTCGGGTTTGAGGTGCGCCGAGATCTGGTGACCGAAGAGGTCGAAGTCGACCCACATCGGCGCGGAGCGTCCTTCGGAGCAACCGAGTAGGTCGCCGTAGAACGCGCGCGTCGACGCGATGTCGCGCACCGGGAACGCGAGGTGGAAGGGTTGCACGTTCCCCGGTCCGGACTTGTGGGTTAGCCCCGCCGATCGATGCCGACATACGCGCGCTTCTTCGCGCCCATGTACACCTGCCGCGGGCGGCCGATCCGGAAGTCCGGGTCCCGGCGCATCTCGAGGAAGTGCGCGATCCAGCCCGGCAAGCGGCCCATCGCGAACATCACCGTGAACATGTTCGTCGGGATGCCGAGCGCCTTGTAGATGACGCCCGAATAGAAGTCGACGTTCGGGTACAGCTTGCGCGACACGAAGTAGTCGTCGGACAGCGCGATCTCCTCGAGTCGCATCGCGATCTCGAGCAGGCGGCTCGACGTGCCGAGCTTGTTGATGACCTGCGTGCACGTGCGCTTCAGCACGAGCGCGCGCGGATCGTGGTTCTTGTAGATGCGGTGGCCGAAGCCCATCAGGCGCGCCGTGTCGTTCTTGTCCTTCGCGCGCGCGATGAACTTGTCCGCGCTGCCGTCCTCGCGGTCGATGTGCTCGAGCATCTCGATGACCGCTTGGTTCGCGCCGCCATGCAGCGGGCCCCACAACGCACCGATTCCGGCCGAGATCCCCGCGAACAGGTTCGCTTGCGACGAACCGACCATCCGCACGGTCGACGTCGAGCAGTTCTGCTCGTGGTCGGCGTGCAGGATGAGCAAGAGGTCCACGGCCTTCGACACTACGGGATCGACCTCGTACTCCTCGCACGGGGTCGCGAACATCATGTGCAGGAAGTTCGCGCAGTAGTCGAGGTCGTTGCGCGGGTAGATGAACGGCTGGCCGATCGAGTGCTTGTACGAGCAAGCCGCGATCGTCGGCATCTTCGCCAGGAGCCGCACGATGGTCTTGGGCAGGTTCTCCGTGGTCTCGGGGTCCTGGTAGAAGGTCGCCAGCGCGCCGACGGTCGCCGCGGCGACGGGCATCGGGTGCGCGTCCTTCGGCAGCGCGTCGAAGAAGCGCCGGAAGTCCTCGTGCAGCATCGTGTGCCGCGTGACGTCGTTCGAGAACGACGAGAGATCGGCGCGCGTGGGCAGCTCGCCATTCATGAGCAGCCAGGCGACCTCGAGGAACGTGCTGTGCTCCGCCAGCTCCTCGATCGGATATCCGCGGTAGCGCAGGATGCCCTTCTCGCCGTCGATGAACGTGATCGCGCTGCGGCACGCGCCCGTGTTGCCGTAGCCCGGGTCGAGCGTGATCAGCCCGGTCGAAGCGCGCAGCTTTTGGATGTCGAGTGCGGCTTCGTCCTCGGATCCGCGCACGATCGGGAGCGCCAAGCGCTTCCCGTCGACGACGATCTCGGCGGACTGAGGCGATTCCGCCTGCCCACTCGCACCGCTCGTTCCGCTCGCGCCCGTCGTCTGCGTGGCCATGCTGTTCTCTTCTTGCGCCGTCCGCGCCGCTCGTGTCCTTCGCTCCGGGAACCGAGGGCCCTCGGGTTCTTCGCCGTCGCGGGAACGAGCGCGAAGAGGATCGCAGGCCCCGTGCGGGACCTCAAGAGACTATCGGCAGTCTCCCGAGGTTCCTCGCGTCTCTCGCCTCGATCTGCCGATCGATCCCTTCCGGGCGGTACAAGTTCGCCCGCCACCGCTCGCCCCATGCCCTTCGGTCCCCAAGGTCTCTACCGCGCCATCCCGCGGATCGTCTGGCAGTGCGCGCCCCAGGTCGAGAAGGCCCGCGCACTGGCCCCGCCCGGCGCGCGGATCGTCGATCTCGGCGCCGGCGGTCGCCAGATCACCCCGGATACGGTTTGCGTCGACTTCCTGAGGCTCGGCAGCACGGACGTCATCGGTGACGTGGCGCGTCTGCCGTTCCAGGATGGTTCGGCCGACCTCGTCTATGCGACCGGCCTCCTCGAACATGTCGTGGACGAGCGCGCGGTCCTGGCCGAGATGGCGCGGATCCTGAAGGTCGGCGGCATCGCGCACGTCGAGGTGCCGTTCCTCGAGCAGTACCACGACGACCCGATCGACGTCCGGCGGATGACGGTGCCGGGACTCGCGCTGGCGCTGGAGGCGCAGGGCTTTGACGTGGTCGCGAAGGGCGCGCACATCGGGCCGACCGTGACCCTCTTCAACACCTGGGCGCGCTGGTGGGCGTTCGTGTTCGACGGGCCGAGTCTCCCCGCGCGCGTGATGTCCATGGGGGCGTTCGTCGCGTGCTCGACGATCGCCTGGCCGTTCCGGTACTTGGACGTGTTCCTGATCCGCAAGAAGCAGGCGCACACGCTCGCGATGGGCGTGTACTGCACGGCGAAGAAGCGCGGGTGACCGGCTTCAGTTGCTCGCGATGCGCCACACGGCGAGCGTCG
>JAYTBY010000064.1:0-10951 GCA_043736755.1 Planctomycetota bacterium
CGCACCCGCCGGTCCTTCACCCGCCGGCCTCGCACCCGCCGGCCTCGCACCCGCCGGCCCTGCACCCGCCGGCATTGCACCCGCCGGCCCTGCACCTGCCGGCATTGCACGCGCCGGTCCTGCACCGGCCGGCCCTGCACCTGCCGGTCCTGCACCTGCCGGTCCTTCACCCGCCGGTCTCGCACCCGCCGGTCCTTCACCCGCCGGCCTCGCACCCGCCGGCCTCGCACCCGCCGGCCCTGCACCCGCCGGCATTGCACCCGCCGGCATTGCACGCGCCGGTCTTGCACCCGCCGGTCCTTCACCCGCCGGCCCTTCACCCGCCGGCCCTGCACCGGCCGGCCCTGCACCAGCGGGCATCGCACGCGCCGGCATTGCACGCGCCGGTCCTGCACCTGCCGGTCCTTCACCCGCCGGCCTCGCACCCGCCGGCCCCCCCACGGGCTGGCCGTCCACCCGCTCCTAGCGCGACCGCGTCCCATGCCTTGAGCCGCCGTCCGTCGAGCCCGACTGTGCTCGGCTCTGCTTCGCCGAACCGTCTTCCGCCGAACTCGCCGAACGGGACGACGGTCATGTCGGAGGCTCGCGCGCTGCGCTGGGCGACCCAGCCTCGGTCAAGAGTCGGCGTGCTTCGGCGACGCCCTCGCTCGAGCCGAACACCGCGACCACGTCGTCCGCATGCAGCCGATCGGCACCGTCGGGCATCGTGATCCGCTTCCCGGCGCGCGCGATCGCCACGACGCTGGCGCCCGTGAGTCCGCGCAGATCGGCCTCGGCCAGCGTGTGTCCCGCGAGCTTCGCGTTGACCGGCACGCGCACCGATTCGACGACGCCGAGTCCGGGCAGCAGTCCGGTCGCACGGCGCAAATTGGCGTCCGAAGCGTTCCCGGCGTCGAGCTGGAGTGCCTCGGCGAAGATCTCGGCACTCGCGCGCACATGTCCCTGCAAGTTGTCGGCAGCGCGCCAGATCAACCAGCCCAGGACGACGAGCACGCACACGAGAGCGATCGGGGTCGCGATGCGCGGCAGGAACGGGCTCGTGACCGCGAGGAGCACGAGCACGACGCACAAGAGCACGCCGATCTGCACGCCGAGGACGAGCGCGCGGCGCGGTGCGGCGGCGGGATCCGGTCGGCCGGGCGTGACGAGCGGGAGCGCGATGGCCGCGAGGCCGAGGCCGAGAGAACGCGCGCCGCGCAGCACTCCCAAGAGAACCGGCGTGCACACGGCGACGACGGCGAGACCGACGAGGGCTCGCGCGTTGCCTGCGCTGATGCTGAAGCGTTGCTCAGCGAAGCGCGCGACGGTCTCCGCGCCGAGCGCACCGGTGACGAGCAGGGCTCCGAACAGCGCCGCATCGAGCAACACGATGCGAATTGGCCGCCGCAACGTGACGAAACGCGTCTTCGTCGGCGCACGCGTGCGGAAGGCCTCGATCCACGCTGTGTGCAGCGCCGCGTAGGTTTGGAGTCGGCGCGGCAATGCGCCGTCGATCGCGGCCGCGATTCGATCCGAGCGTCGGATGAGGATCGGCGTCGTGAACGCCGTCACGGTCGAAACGCCGACCGCGAGCGCCGCGATCCACGGCGGCGCCGTGCCGGTCGCGACGGCGATCCCGGCGAAAATGAAGCCGAATTCGCCCACTTGGGCCATGCTCACGCCGGTCCGCAACGCGGTCTTGCGATCTGTGCCGACGAGGAACGCGGCGAACGCCGTCGTCGCCGTCTTGCCGACGATCACGACGATGGTGAGGGCCACGATCGGGATCCAATGCTCGATGAGGAGTCGCGGGTCGACTTGCATCCCGATTCCGACGAAGAACACGGCCGCGAAGAGGTCGGTGATCGGTTGAGTCCGCTTGTGGACTTCCTCGCCGTGCCCGGATTGCGCGATCAGCGATCCCGCGAGGAACGCGCCGAGCGCGACGGACAGCCCCGATCCTGCTGCCGCAAGTGCGAGAGCGAAGCACAGGCCGATCGACGTGATGATCAGCGTTTCGCGCCGTCGCAGTCCGATCACGAAGCGAATGCCGCGTGGAACGACGAGCAAACCGACGACCAGCGTCGCGGCGAGGAACACGCCGATGCGTCCGCCGGTGCGCGCGATGAGGCCGAGGTCCACGGCCTCGCCGACGGCCAGCGCAGACAGCACAGCGAGGAGCCCGATGCCGACCAAGTCTTCGTAAACGAGGATCCCCATGACCTCGTCGCGCAGCTTCTTGTCGGCGCCGACCTCGACGAAAACGCGCTCGATGAGGACGGTGCTCGAGATCGCGACGATCGCGCCGACAAAGATCGCCGGCACGGCCTCGAGGCCGAAGAGTCGCCCGGTTTCGTATCCGAGCCAAACCATCGCACTCGACTGGAACAGCGCGACGAACGCCGGGCGCGGGCCCAGCTCGATCATGCGACGCACGCCGAATTCCAGGCCGATCGAGAACAGCACCAGGATCATGCCGATCTCGGAAAGTGCTTGGATTCCTGCGAAATCCTTGACGGAGGCACCCGGCGTGTACGGTCCGACGAGGATGCCCGCGATCAGGTAGCCGAGCACGACGGGCTGCCGCAGGCGCTGGAACACGATCGAGGTCAACGCCGCGACGCCGAGTACGAGCCCGAGATCGTGCAGGGACACGGATGCCGGGCCGGCGAGGGCCAGAATGGGCGCGAAGGTCATCGTCGACGCCCACCATCCACCGGGCTGGTCGCGACGCAAGCACGGAGCGGTCGAATCGCGGCCCGTCTCTCGCGCGGGCTCGATGTCGGACGCCGATGGACCCGCACCGTTCGCTGAGCAACCCGGCTACCTCCACGGACTTACCGGTGCTTCCTAGGCGAGGCCGTTCACCACGGAGCGAGCGCGGGAGATGCGCACTCCGCTTGTAGCTTGCCTCGAGTGCTCGAACTCGACGAAGAGACCGCAGGCGGCGGGCCCTGCGGTCATCGGCAGCGTCTGGGGGATCTCCGGTTGTCGCGGCAGCCGCCGGTTACGCACGAGTCGCTGATCCAGACCGTCGGTGAATCAGCGCGCGATGAACTCCGCGTGAATCCGCGCGCTCGTCACGGAGCGGGGATCGTGAACGGCGTCGAGCTGTGGAGCTCGAGGACACCCGTCACCTCGAGTATGGCCGCCGCGTTGTGCGCGCGGACGCCGCCGCCGGGAAGGACTTCGATACGGCCTGCGGCTTGGTCGACGAGAGCGCGGATTTCGAAACGACCCGCGTGTGCGTCCTCGGCGCCGCCCGAGGTGAGGATCCGCGCGACGCCGAGGTCGACGAGAGCTTCGAGTGCATCGATTCGATTCAGCACCGCGTCGAAAGCGCGGTGGAACGTGACAGGCAGCGGAGACGCGGCTCGCACGAGCTTCTCGGTCAATCCACGATCGACGCACCTCTTCGCGGTGATCGCGCCCAGAACGATGCCGTGTGCGCCCAGGCTCTTCATCCTCAGGACGTCAGCGAGCAGCGCGAGGTGCTCCGCGTCGGACCAGACGTGGGACCCGCCGCGCGGACGCACCATTGCGATGCACGGGACGCGGGTCTCGATCGCGGCGCAGAGGAGTGCGTCGTTGGGCGTCAGCCCGTCGAGATCGAGTCGCGAGCAAACCTCGAATCGGCCTGCACCGCCGGCGAAAGCGCGCCGCAGTCCATCCTCGGAATCGAAGCACACCTCCAAGAGCATCGCGTGTCCCCGTCCCGAAAGGTCCCGTGAACGATCCCTCGGCGGGGTCGCGGCAACCCTCGCACACCGAGTGCACCTCGTCCTCGCGGATGCGGCGCGTCTCGATGTCATACCCGAGATTGCGCGCGTCGATGCCCTTGTAGATCGCCGGCCGCGCCGCGCACCGGGTGAGCTTGGGCGTCGAGTGCAAGCGAACCCGTCCAGCAACGCCGATGCTCACTCCCCTGGGCCGCAACCCCTACCCGTTCAGGGGCAGGCGTCGAACAGGCTGAAGTGCAGCTCGCCGGCTGCTGATGACGAGAGCGCCGCGCCCGAACTCGGCTGCGCGAGGACTTCGATGACGACGGATCCCGCAGCTCCATAGCGAGCGTTCCGGCCCGAAGCGCCCGTGCCTACCTGCAACACGCGTTCTCCCTCCGTCACGCGCAGAGTCGCGCCCTGCCACGCGGCGAGGCCGATCAAGTTGCCCGTGGTCGAGAGGTAGTAGTGCCAGGCGGTGGGATCGACGGTTCCGCCGGCTTCGACGTAGGCCGACGTCGCGAGTTCGAGCCACGGAGAGTTCTCCGGCGCTGGCGTGCTGCGGTCGACGCGCCCCTCGAAGCGCAAGCTCGCGAGGAACCGTTGCGAGGTATTCGAGGCACGCGCGACGACGCCATGCAGCTCAGCCGATCCATCGGCGCGCTCGGCGAAGCGTGATCCGGGTAGGACGACGAAATCCGAGCCGATTCCCGGCAGGGACAGTGCGACTCCGCCGAGGAGCGGGCTGACCGAGGCGTCACGCGTCGGCGTCGTCACACAGCGATCGCCGAGTCGTTCGAGCGTGAGCAGGAGTTCGGCCGTGCCGAGTGATTCAGGGAGAGTCGCGCCGACCGTGGGTTGGTTGACGAGTGTCGCGGACATCGTCCCGAACAATCCTGAGCGCAAGTTCGATCCGTTGGCGCCCTTGCCGACCTGCGTCGCTGGTGATGTCGCGATGAGGTCGATGCGCGCGCCGGCACGTGGGCCGATGCCACGCAGCTCGCCGACCACCCCGCGGTAATAGTGCCACTCGCCCGGCTCGATCGGTCCGCCGTTCGTCGCGTACGCGCCGTCCGCGAGACGCAACACCGGACTTCCCGGCGGGATTCCACCGACGTCGCCCGTGTCGATGCGTTCGCTGAGATCGAGCGCGAGCGTCCACTGTTCGTCCGGGTTCGCGAGGCTCGCGAGTTCCGCGAAGAACTCGGCACGACCATCGGCTCGCTCGCAGTACTCGCCCCCAGCGGCAACGACGAAATCGTCGGCGAGGCCCGGGATGCGCAGCGCGAAACCACCCAATGTCCCGAAGTCGGGATCCACTTCGGGCTCGTCCGCTGTGGCGACGAATGCACGGCGCAAGGTCGCGCGGAGGACGCCATCCGCGGCGCCCCAGGGCAACGGTGATCCGTCGAGCGGCTGAGCGACGACGAGCAACGTGAGCGATGCGGCAGCGCCGAATTCACCGTCGACTCCACTCGCGCCGTAGCCGACTTGCACTGCGAACGTGCCGCTGCGGACCGAGATCTCGGCGCCCGCGAGGGCTTCGAGGCCGTGCAGCACACCATCGAATGCGGCGTAGTAGCGCCACGAATCGGTGTCGATCGGGCCCAGGGCTTCGGTGTAGGCGCTGGGGAAAAGTTCCACATGCGGACTGCCACTCGGAACTGCGGAGCCCGCGAAAGGCTCACGACGATCGCGCGCGAACAGTGTGAGCGCGAACCGTCGATCCGTCGCGTCGGCGTCGGCCAAAACGGCGTCGAAGCGCAGGGTCCCGTCGACGCGCTCGATGAAGGAACCGCCCGAAATGACGTGGAATTCTCCGCCCAGAGCGGGGATCGACAATGTCGCGCGAGGCGAACCACCAAGCACTGCGTCACCAGGACTCGTCGTGGCGTACGTGCGTTCGCTGGTGCGCATCGTGAACGACAACGTGATGGGTGCGAGGCTCTCGCCGAGGCTCCCGGTTCCAGCAAGACGCACCGAAGCGCCCACGGCGACGTCGAGGTTGTCCGCACCGAGTCCGCACTGCAGACCCGTCACATCGGCCGCTGTCAGGTTGATGAATGCACCCGCGAGAGAGCCGAGACCGCGTAGTTCACCTCCGGAAACCCCGTAGTAACGCCACGTCGTGACGTCGACGGGGCCGCCCAACGAGCGGTACGCCTCGGGCGCGAGCTCCATGCGCGGCGTAGCTTTCTGTTCGTAGTCGCGCCCCTCCGGCGCGAGGACGTTGCCGAACGCGATTCGCAATGCGACGCGCGCATCAGGTGCGCTCTCTCGCGCAAGGACCGCGGAGAGATAGGCACGCCCATTCGAATCCTCCACGAACGATGCTCCGGCCTGGAGTTCGAAATCGTCCCCAAGGCCGGTGATTGCGACGAACGGCGAGGCGGTGATCGGCGCGAACTCGCCCCGCGTTCCCGTGGCGGCCGACCAGAACGACGTAGCCGAGGTGGTGCCCGGACCGGACGACGAGTGGTGTCCGTGGCAGGCGGCGAGGAGCGCCAGCGCCGAAAAGGCGATCGCGCTCCGGCAGGGGTTGCGGAGCAGCATGGGACGTGACCCTTGGGTTGTAGGGAGTCGGGCTGGGGCGCCGGCTCGTGCGAGGCACGTGTCCACCGCGGTGGGGGAGTCGTCCCCGCAGAGCAACACGTCTGAACCCTACAACGCAAAACGCGTGCATGCGGAAAGGCGGGAAAACACGTGGAAAAAGAAGCGTGGTGGCGTGATTGCGCACGGGGAATCCCACCTCGTAGCGATCACGGCCCATCGTGCGTCTGGAAACGAAAGCGCCTCGACCGCGCGAGCGTGATCGAGGCGCCGCTATCCGTCAGAGAATGTCGAGGACGCCCGTTCCGCCCTCACCCGTCAGCGTGCTCGTGCTCGCGCGGTAGTTCATGTCCGTCGAGATCTTCGCGTTCCACGGGAGCGGTTCCTTGTCCGCGACAATCCCCAACGCGACTGCCGCGAAGCCGCGCGCGGCATCCGTGAGACCCTGCTTGCCCTTCAACATCTCGACGAGCGGATCGACGGAGCGACTGTCGCCGATGAAGCCGAGCGCCGACGCGACCGCTGCTTGCGACGACAACCCCCTCGCCTCGCCCAGCATGCGGCAGAGTTCCGGGACGAGTTCCTTGTCGCCGAGGAGTCCGAGGCCGATCGCCGCGGACTTCAGGAGGTCGGGCTTGTACTTCGCGTCGCGCACGACCGTTTGAATCGAAGGAATTGCGTCGCGTGCATCGACGAGACCCAGCGCGATGGCGATGAAGCCCCGAGAGTTCGGTTCGGAGGTCGTCCCGAACTTCTCGCGCAGCACGAGGCGTGCTTCGGCGTCGCCAGCGATCCCGAGCGCGATCGCGAAAGCGCCGACATGATCGGGCGACGTCGCGTCAGCGAGCGCCTTGCGCACGATCGCCTTCGCGGTTCCCGACGCGCTGCCGCCGGCAACGCCCGATCGAGTCAGTGCGTGCTCCATGACGCCGATTCCGATCGCGGCCCACGGCCTCATCCCATGCTTGCCCTTCCCGAGTTGTCCGAGCAGGAACTCGCGCGCCTGGCGTCGACCGAGCTCCGCGTCCTTGCCCGGGCCCGTTCGACCACCGATCTGTCCGAACGCGATGTTCGAGAAATTGCGCGACTGAATGTCGCCCTCGGTCGCCATCCGCCCGATGGCCTCCCGGATCTTGACGTCGATGACGTCCGTGTCGCAGTCGCCGATCACCCCCAACGCGAGGACGCAGCTCTGTCGAATGGGATCGCTGTCCTTCGCGTGACGCTCCAGCGGAAGCATCAGGTCCTCCGCGACCGACACGCGCATGGCCTCAGTGGTTCCGTCGAGAAGCCGCGCGAGTGCGATCGGAACGTGGGCTCGAACGATGTCGTGTAGGCTCGAATCGCGCATCATTCGGCGCAGCAAGCGGATCTGTGACTGCCGCGAAGCCGATGCATCCGGGACGCCGTCGGGCGACTCACCCGGATCCAGATCGAGGTGCACGAGTCCCAACGCGTCCACGGCTGCGACGTGCACATCGCGCAGGTTCGAAGCCTGCCGCGTCAACACGTCGGCGAGGACCGCAACGATCCGTCGGCGCACTGCGTCGTCGCCAGCTCGCGCGCCGATCAATCCGAGTGCGTACGTCGCGAAAGCTCGCGTGCGGTAGGGAACCTCGCTCGAGTCGACACGCGATCGACCGGTGCGCGTATCGAGAACCAAGTCCTGTAGGAGCGGGATGGACGCCTCGCTCTCGAGGATTCCGAGCGCGATCACGGCCGTTTCCGCGATCTCCTGACTCGGGTCGGCCAGGAAGCGCGCGATGACGGGCTCGATCTCCGAGGAACCGTCCTCCGCGCGCACGTCACCGGTTTTCGCGAGTGCGACGAGTGCACCTGAGACGATGTCGTTCGCTCGCTCCGTCGCGAGGACATCGCGCAAGGCGGGCACGATCATCGTGCGGATCGTTTCGTCGGAAGGACGCAGTGTGTCGCGCGGCGTCGTGCCACCGTCGAAAAAGCCATCCGAACCCGACACGATCCCACCGTCGTGCACGTGCGCCTTGAGGTTCAGGTACTGCTCCTTGTTGAAGCCCCACCAGAATTCCCACGTCGTGAGATCGGGCCCGCTCGCGATCGCGCCCGTGCCGATACCACCCGGACGACCCGGCCCACCGCCGGTCGGCACTCCTGTTCCGGGTCCCGTTCCTCCGCCCGGTCCACCCGAACCCGGCTGCGAAGGTCCAGGGACTCCAGGACCCGTGCCGCCGCCGCCACCACCACCACCACCGGGCGGAACGGTGTCGCCAGGGCCGCGATAGCTGCCGCCGTGAGCGCGCGAGACGTCGTGAAGGAACGCGCCGCCGATAGCGAGCGCGACGAGGGGAAGCAGGATGCGTTTCATGTTTCGAGTCCGAAGCGCGAGTTCGACGCGGCGATTTCCGCGTGATGACGCAATGGACCCGAATGCAACGGATGTGCCGCGAGTTCACAGCACGCTGTCGTCGTGCCCAGAGGGCATCGCAACCCTGCCGCGTTACGCGTTGGCGAGCTCTCGATGGAGTCGTGTCCGTCTCACGGAACCGTCACGGATGCGGAACTCGCGCGTTCCCGAGCCTCAACGCCGCATCGAAATCAGCACGGGCCGCTCGCTCTCCTGCATGCGAGTGAAGCCGTCTTTGTCGTGGATTCCGCGCCAACCTTCGGCGACCAGCGCTTGGCCGACGACTCCGCCGAGCGAGTTGCCTGGACCCGGACACACGAGATGCTCCGGCGCGTGCTCGCGCAGCGCAACGCGGATCGAGAGGCCGAAGTCGTAAGGCTCGGTGATCTGGCTTCCGAACGTGTATGCGCGCAGTGCATCGAGGTCGGTCGACCACGGCGTGAATCGCTCGCCGCGACCGTCGATCAGCGTCGTTCGCGGCCGAGAGAACGCGAGATGGGAGAGCGACTGACGCGCTTTCTCGGCCACTTCGCGCACGAGCGGCGTGTGATACGGGCCGTGTTGATCGAGCTGGATCGGGTACTGGTTCGAACCGCTCTTCACCTTGGGTAGGGCGCTCTTCAGGTGTGCGATGCCGGCGTCGGTTCCCGCGAGAACGGCGAGCCCAGCGAGATGAATCGACGGGAACGCCTCGCCGTTCGAGCTCGCGAGCGCCGTGCGCACAGCACCGTCACGCGTCGGATCACGACGCCAATCCTCGCCCACGAGCGGGAAGATGACCTGTCCGCCGCCATGAGCGAGTTGATGCTCGTGCTGGAGCCTCGACATCTCTTGCACGAGGCGGAATCCGTCCTCGAAGGACAGGGCGCCGCCGACCGCGAGAGCCGTGTACCAACCGAGCGAATTGCCGAGTGCAGCGACTGCGCGGTGCTCTGTCTGGATCGCCGCCGCGTCGAGCATCGAAACGAGGTAGATGAGCGGCGACACGTTGGCCGGGTGCAGGTGATCCGCGCGCGAGAACTTCGCCGCGCGGTCGAGCTCGACGAGGGAGGAGAGTCCGTACTCGCGCCGAATCGCTTCGGCCGTGTCGACGAACGGATGCGAATCCGGCAGGGAACGCAGCTGTTTTTCGGCGTACGAGCCTCGGCCCGGACACAGGATCGCGATGCGGCTCACGCGAGCACCTCTCGAATCGTGTCGACGATCTGTTCCTCTCCTACGAGCACCGCGGCAGTCGCGGAGCCGAGCGGCACATAGCAATCGGCGGCGCGCACACTTCTGAGGCGAGCACGGACGTCGTGTTCGGCGAGGTCAGCTACGATCGAGTCGGCGATGCCACCGCCTGTCGCGCGGCACTCGTCGACGACCACGACGCGTCCGCACTCGGAAGCGTGTCGTCGCAACGCCTCGAAGGGCAACGGCGCGAGCCACCGCAGGTCGATGACGCGCGCTCTCACGCCTTGCTCGCGCTCCAGCATGCGCACGGCGCGCAGCGAGAGGCGCAGTCCGTTCGCGTAGCTGATGACGAGAACGTCCTTGTTCTCCGCGCCGTACACGCCGATGTCACCGGGCAACAGGACGTCCCTCGGATCCGTGGACGGCGGCGGATAGTCGGTGAGCCACAGTCCGTCGCCGTCTTCGTGCAGATCGCGCTCGTGGTACAGCGCGATCGGCTCGAGGAATGCGATCACGCGGCCGTGCTCCTTCGCGGTCGCGACCGCGCCGCGCAACATGCGCACCGCGTCGTCGCCGCGTGACGGGATCGCCAACATGAGGCCGGGAATGTCGCGCAGCGCGCCGACCGAATTGTCGGTGTGGAAGTGGCCGCCGAAGCCCTTCTGGTACGCGAGTCCTTGGATCCGCACGACCATCGGGTTCGTGAACTGGCCATCGGAGAAGTACGACAGAGAACACGCTTCGCCGCGCAGTTGGTCGAGCGCGTTGTGAATGTACGCGAGGTACTGGATCTCCGGCAGCGGCAGGAAACCGACGTGCGCGGCACCTTGGGCGATCCCGAGGATCGAAGTTTCGTCGAGCAAGGTGTCGAACACGCGTGCGAGGCCGAAACGCTTCTGCAGACCCTGCGTGACGCCGTAAACGCCGCCTTTTTTTGCGGTGTCCTCACCGAAGAGGAGCGTCTCCGGGTGTTGGAGCAGGATGTCGTGGAGACACGCGTTGATGTGCGCTGCCATCGTGCGCTTCGTTGCGCTCTTCACTTCTTCAGGAGTCTGTCCGCCGAAGAACTCGCGTCGTTTCTCGGGCGACATGATCTGTGCGGCCCGGGCTCGCACTTTCGCAGCGTCGTAGGGTGCGAGCGGCG
>JAYTBY010000065.1:0-10949 GCA_043736755.1 Planctomycetota bacterium
ATCGTCGAGGACTCGATCCTCTTCGGCGGCGTCCACATCGGCCGGGGCGCGCGCGTGCGCCGCGCGATCCTCGACAAATGGACACGCATCCCCGACGGCTTCACGATCGGCCACGACCGCGCGACCGACGAAAAACGCTTCACCGTGACCCCCTCCGGCGTCGTGGTCGTGCCCTCGCGCTACACCTCCGAAGGCGCCGAAAAACCGCTCGAGTTCAGCGCGCACTTCCCGCGACCGGGCGAGTAGCTGCATCCGGTGCCTGGCTAGACTTTCCGCGACTCGCCCATTTCTGCGACTTTCCGCGCGACCCGAGCGCGACCCGAGCGTCCTCCGAGAAGAGAACCGCTCGATGCCGCGCCCCCCTCGCCTCGACAGTCCCGGTTCGTGGCACCACGTCATGAACCGCGGGCTCGCTCACCGCCCGATCTACGAGGTGCGCGCGGACATCCGCTACTTCCTGTCGCGGGTCGCACAAGCGGTGCGTCGCGGCGAAATCGAGGTCCACGCGTGGTGCCTGATGACCACCCACTTCCACTTGTTGGTGTACAGCCCGCGCGGCGAACTCGACGTCGCACTGCGGCGCATCCAGCACGAGCACACGCGACGGTTCAATCGTTACCGCGGGCGGGACGGCCCGCTGTATCGCTCGAGATTCACGTCGAAGCACGTCGACTCGTTCGCGTACCGAGAACTCCTGGTCCACTACATCGACGCGAATCCGGTCGAAGCGGGCATGGCCGAATCGCCCGCACTCCACATCGACGGCAGCGCCTCGTGGTACACGCGCGAGAACGGTCCAGTGTGGATGGAGCGCACATGGATCGAAGCGGAGGTCCGCCGGCGGACCCGCAAAGACCACTACGATCCGCTGGACTATCCACGTGTGTTCGGCGCACCGCTGACCGCAGGCGTCCGACGGATGATCGAGCAACGGCTCCGACATCCCTCGCTGGGCCTCGATCCAACCGATGATCTCCTCGCTCGGGCCCCGGCGGACGTCGCCCGCTGGCTCATCGAACGGGCACGACTCGCGGATGGGCTGGACACGGGGATTCCCCTCACGGATGCGGCGGAGGCACTTGAGTTCTTGCGAGCGGAGCGGGAACGCGAGCCGACGTGGAGCGTTCGGCCCACACGCGAGTCGGCGAACGGATGGGACCTCCTCGAGGCGGGGCTCCTCCGGTCGCTGTCCGGCACGACGTACGCACAGCTGGCCCAACTCTGCGGTGTTTCGATGTCATGGCTGTGCTCGCGAAATGCGCGACACGCATTGGCTCTCGAGCGCGACGCCGAGTACGCGGCACGCGCCGGCAGGCTGGCGCGTGCGATCGTGTGGCGCACTTTTCGTGGGCACGACTCAGCAGTGAACTCGCGTTAGCCCGTCATGGTCGGGCGTGCATGCGAACGGACCCGCAGGCGTCCCAGCTCCATTCGCGACCGAGTTCCGGAGCAGGATCGAGCCGGGCCAGCGCATCGACTGCAGTCGGTCGACAGAGCTGGCACGGGGACCAATCGTAGATCCAGTCCGAGATTCGCCTCCAGCGATCGTCCCCAGAGTCCGGGATGAGCGACGTGAGCGACAAGCAGGCGTCGTGCACGGACTCCACGTCCTCGACATCGGGCAGCGCTCGCTCGAGGAGATCGGTGTCACCCTGTTCGAGGTTCCTCGCGAGGAGAGAGTCGACTTCGCCGAAAAATCTGCTCACGCGAAGGGTACGGAGTCCCTCCTCGCGCAAGCGCGGATCACGCATCCTCCGGATCAGTGACCTCGCGTAAGAGCGAAGAGCGGGATGCTCATGCCGCAACAGATCGAGCGCCTTCTCGGAGAAGGGCAGCTCGGCCGCGCGAACCCTGACGCGCATGTAGACGCAGCGCTCCACGACCCCGTCGATGTGCGCTCCAGCGTTCAGAACCGCGTTCAGTTCGTCGACGGTTGGTGACGGGCTGTCCTCGCGCGGATACGAGGCGTCGAGGTCCTCCGGATCGCAGGCCGGCCAGGGCCCGAGCACATCTTCGTCACCGAACCGCCCTCGATTGCGTTCCCGTTCGAGAGCGTCGCGTGCGCGACTCTCGCCGCGCTGCGCCATCCGATCGAGGATTTGCGCCACCTGACGAGCATCGTGCTCGCTTTGGGTCGCCGGTAACGCGCCGACCAGGTGCTCGAGCCAAGACTCGGGCTCGCCCGCCAGATCCAGGAGCCTCAGTAGCCAGGGTCCACGGTCGTTCTCGAGCTGCGGATCCCAGGCGAGGTTCGTCGAACACGCGCGCTCGAGGAGGTGAGCGCGGTCGCGAAGCCCCTGAATCTGCAGGTCGAGGGCGACCCGTCCGTGACCTGCCGCGAGCAGCCGTTCGAAGAGGGGGGCGCTCCAGCGGCCCAGCTTGCAGGGTGGGAAGGCGGCGATCCTGCATGTTTGGTGGGAGGCCAATTCCCCGGAATCGAGTCGCGGAAAGTCTAGCCAGGCACCGGACGCAGCAACTCGTTCAGGTACTTCGGCAGCATGTCGCGCCACGTCGGCCAGTCGTGGTGCCACTCGGTGCCCCATTCGTCGACGCGGTTCGGGATGTCTTTCGTGCCGAGCACTTGGGCGACGCGCCAGGATTCCTCGGGGGATTCGTAGTTGCCTTTGCCGTGCGCCAGGATCACGCGGCGCTTGCGGAGGGCGTCGAGGTGCGTGCCGGCGCCAAGGTTCGGGAGGAAGTGCAACGGCGAGCTGTAGTAGTAGTCGAGGGTCATGTCCTCGCCCATGAACTTCTTCAGGTCGTAGGTGCCGGACATGCACACGGCGGCGCGGAAGACATCGGGATGGCGGCAGATGGCGGCCAGCGCGTTGAAGGCGCCGATCGATGCGCCGGCGGCGATGACTTCGATGTCGTTCTCCCGGCAGTCGACGCGGATCGCGGGGATGACTTCGTTGTAGATGAACGCGTCGAAGCGGTTCTGCATGCGCGCGGCTTCGTGCCGTGGCAGGTCCGAGTCGAGCATCGCCTGTCCGCCGACGGAGTCGACGGAGTAGACCTTGATCCGACCCGCTTCGAGCAACGGCCCGAGCACGTGGATCATCTTGAAGCGCTCGGTCTCTTCGCAGTCGCCCGCCGCGGTCGGAAAGATCAGGACGGGCACGCCGCTCTCACCCCAGCGGACGACTTTGACTTCCTTGTTGCCCAGGCGCTCGGAGCGCCACGTCGAGGATTCCTTGCTCATGCCGTCGAGGGTTCGCCGCAGGGGGGAGAGGGGGAGGGACGGGAGACGATTCAGCGTGATTTCACGGTCTTCTTGGCCGTTTCCTTCGCGCTCGAGCGAGAACTCGGACGAGCGGGCGGGCGCGGCGCCGAACGCGCACTCACGCGCGCGACCGGCTTAGCGGCCTTCTTCGGCTGGAGCACGACCTTCTTCGAGACGACCTTCTTCGCGACAGCCCTGCTCGACTTGCGCTTCTTCGGTGCGCGCAATTCGGCGTCCTCGGCACGCCAAGCCTGGAGCTCATTCCAGAAGTGCTCGGTGAAGTGCTCGACTTCGTGCGCCGGGAACAACGCCGTGACCTTCTGACGCACGGCATCGCGCGCATCCTCGGTCCCGAAGTAGTCGTTGACGACCTGATCCAGGCTCGCAAGGTGACGATCACAGAACTTCTGGAAGTTCACCGTGTCGAAGTGCTCGCGCGCGATCTTGCCGTAGGCCGCGATCTTCTTCGCGAGCGGCCACTTCTTGTCGGCGATCGCGAAGAACGGCGCCCAATCGAGCGTCGCGCGCATCGGACGCTTCGTGGCCGCGCAATAGAGCGACCAGCGCAAGTACGACTTCACGATCCACGGGAAGTGCCGGTGGAGCGACGTGACTTGGCTGTCGGGGCACGGGTTCGCGAAATCGATCGGGTGCCAGACGTGGTCCTTCAGGAGCGCCTCGCACGAATTGAAGTCCCAGCCGAAAAACGTGTTGATCGTGAGGGTGATGTCCTCGATCAGCGCGCGGTCCTTCTTCGTGAGGAAGTCCTTTTCGTTCGTGTAGCGCTGGTGGAGCGGCTGGCTCGGGTCGTACCTGATCACGTGCGTCTGCGGGCCGAATCCGATGCAGCGCACGAAGAGGTCGTACGGGATGACGCCCGACTGCAAGTGCAGGATCATCTTGCCCGACGCGTCGTAGGCCTTGTTCAGCTCGTTCGCGTCGTCGACCTTCGAGACGCCTTGCCAACCGCCGCCGTCGTACGGCTTCGAGAAGGCCGGGAAGCCGATCTCGGCCCCGATCGCGCCGAGGTCGAAGAACTTGGCGTAGCGCGAGAGCGTGACGCGCAGGTCGGCCTTCTCCTCGTAGTCCTTGGCCGGGATCATCGCCGTGGCGGGGATCGGCAGACCGAGGCGCATCATGGCGCAGTACGTCGTGTGCTTCTCCATGGACTGAACGCTCCACGGATTGTTCAGCACGTACGTGCCGTCGAGCAGGACCGCCTTCTTGATCCACTCGCGCTGCAGCGGGAACCAGTGCGTCAGTCGATCGATGACGACGTCGTACTTCGGCTCCGCCTTCAGGTGGAACGGCACGACCGACGTGCGTTCGACGTCGAAGCGCACCTTATCGCGGCCCATCGGCAGCGTGAGGTCGAGTCGCGCGAGGATGTCCTCGTAGGCCTTGGCCCAACAGATGTCCGCGCCCAGCGACAGCCCGATCTTGCGAGTGACGATTCCCACGATGCTCTCCGACGAGGTGACTCGAACGGCCGGTTCTGGCCATTTCGAAGGGCGGGGAGTCTACCAGCCGGTCGCCGCGCCCGCGACGTCGGGTCAGCCTTCGCTCGAGAGTCCGCGACGAGCAGCATCGAGGGTCGCGCGGTGCGCGGAATCGATCGGTGGGCGCCGGAGATCGAGCCCTTCGAGCGCGTCGACGATGGCTTCCGCGACTACGAGCCGCGTGAACCACTTCTTGTCCGCGGGCACGACGTACCAGGGTGCGTGCGGTGCCGCCGTGCGCCGGATCGCTTCCTCGTAGGCCGAGTGGTACGCGTCCCAGTGACTGCGCTCGCTCACGTCGCCGACCGCGAACTTCCAGTTCTTGTCGGGGTCGTCGATGCGCTCCAGGAAGCGCTTCTTCTGCTCTGCCTTCGATACGTGCAGGAAGAACTTGAGCGTGCGCGTGCCGTTGCGCGCGAGGAAGTCCTCGAAGTTCGCGATATCCGCCAGCCGCTCGTCGAAGATCTTCTTCGACACGAGTTCGCGCGGGAGCCGCTGCGACTCGAGGATCGATTCGTGCACGCGCACGACGAGCACCTCTTCGTAGTGCGAACGATTGAAGATGCCGATGCGGCCTCGCTCGGGAAGCGACCGCCAGTGACGCCACATCCAGTCGTGATCGCGCTCCTCCTCGCTCGGCGCCTTGAACGACGTCACGTGAACACCGGCGGGGTTCACGCCGGACATCACGTGTTCGATCGTGCCGTCCTTGCCGGCCGCATCCATCGCTTGGAGAACCACGAGAAGAGACCACCGATCCTGCGCGGCCAATCGTTCTTGGAGAGTCGCAAGTCGTCGCACGCCATCTTGAAGCAGTGCGACGGCGTCCTCTTTCGACCGAAGATCGAGCGTGTCGCTCGGATCGCGATCGGTCAGTCGGAATTCGCGGCCATCCTCGATGCGGTAACACGCGAGCGACTTCTTCCCGAACTTAGCGTCCGTCATGCGACTGCCTCGCCGGGCGAAGCCGGCCGATCGATCACTCGTACACCATCCAGAGTGGCCCCGGATGGAGCCACGACAGCCCCTCGCGCAATCGGTCGCGCCAGTTCTCCCAGTTGTGGCCGTCGTGGGCTTCGCTGTACTTGACGTCGAGGCCCGCGCGCTCGAGCAGCGGCACCATCGAACGGTTGTAGTAGATGAGCGATTCGTACACGCCGCAAGACAGATACATGTGCACCGCAGGCTTGCCCGGGTTGCGGCGGAACGCGTTCACGAAGCGCACCACGGGATCGAAGACGGGGCCGCGGTCGTGCGGGCCGATGTCGGTGAACGCGAACGATCCCGACTGCAGCATCAAGCGATCGAAGAAGCCCTGGTAGCGCCACGCGGCGGCCAACGACGCGACCGCGCCGAACGAGGCACCGGCGAGAGCGCGCGCCGACGGCTTGCCGACGAGCGGGAAAGCGCTCTCGAGCTGCGGCACGAGATCGCGTGCGAGGAAATCGGCGTGACGCGGATCGTCGGCGTACTCGTGCAACCGGTCCTCCGACTTGATCAACGCGACAACCATCGACGGGATCTCGAGCCGATGGATCAAGTTGTCGAGCGACGTCTTGAGCGCCGCATACCGCACGTAGTCCGGCCCGTCGTGCACGACGAGCAACGGATAGCGTCGGGTGCGACGGAAACGCGCGGGCAGGTAGACCTGCACGTTCTTCGTGCCCAGCGAGTGCGACACGATCTCGTGTTCGACGATCTCCCCCGGGCGAGCCTCGGGATCGAGCAACGACCACTCCGGCACTTGGTAGCCCGTGCCGTAGACGACGGAATTCACGCCGTACGGATCGCTGGCCAAGTTCGGGTTCAGCGGATCCTGGACGAGCCTGTGCTCGCCGCGCATGACGACTTCGAGCTTGTATTCGAGCCGCGAACCCTCGGGAACGTCGATCGCGAGGAACCACAGATCCGTCCCCGGAACGTTGTGAAACGGCAGTGCGGTGGCGAGTCCGTGGATCCAGTGACGCAACTTCACTTCGTCGACGCGACCGCGAAAGACGAACGTGACCGTGCGTCCTTCGACGACCGGGAACTGCTTCTCGGCGAGCCAACTCTCGAGCGCCCACGGACCGAGCCGCGCGTGTTTCTCGATGTCCTGGACCAGTGTCGGAGTCACGGTGCACCCGCCTGGACGAGCATGCCGCCCTCGTGGAGTCGCAACGTGCCCGGCTCGCCGCGCCAACCGAGTCCGTCCCAATCCATGCGCGTGAGCGGATCGAGCGTGACGCAACGATCCGGCGCGAAACGCCGTGCGAGCAGCATGATCCGGCGCTGATCGTGCAGGTGCAGCCGCTTCTTCGCGTGCGGAAACGGCAGGACGCCCGGGTAGGCACCTAGCCCCTCTTCGTGCAACTCGGCCGCACCCTGACCTTGTGGAGGACTGTCGTGGAAGAGCACGACGCGCTCGCCCAACACCATCGCGCCAGCGGACCAAGCGATGATCGGTCGACGCGCGAAGATCGGCAGAACATCGAACAGTCGCAAGCGATGGAGCAGCACGACGACATGTCCGCCAGCGACGCAGACGCACTCGCAGGAGTCGACGATCTGCGCCAACTCCCGACGGTGCTTCGCGACGGCGTCACGCTCCGTCGGAGCCCATTCCGTCTCGAACTCACGGTGGATCAGCGACACGCGGCGCAAGTGGAATTCGTCGAGTTCCCGCACGGCTTCGATCGCGCCGGCACGTTCCGCTTCGAGCATTTCCTCGCGCCCGCTCGTGGGTTCACGACGCAACAGCTCGCGCGCTGCTTGGATCGCGAAGTCGAGACGGAGCTTGTAGAGCTCGTGCTGCTCGCGCAACCGGTCGTGCCGTTCGCGCAGCGCCCGGGCGAGTTCCGTATCGCGCACCATGACGTCCTCGGCGCGCTCCCAGATCCGCAGATTCACGGTGCGACCGCCCAGGTGCTCGCGCATGTCCTGGTCTTCGCCCTCGCGCTCCTCCCACCCGGCGGTCACCGCGGCGATCGTACCGCGCACGCCGATCGAGTCGACCGCTTGACTCAGAGTCCGATGAAGCCGCTGGGGTCCCAGCAGCACGACGCGTCCGTGGTGCATGTCGTCGATCAGCTCGCGTGAATGCGCAGGTCCGATGCAAACGCGTCGCCCATCGCGAGGCACGTGTCGAGATCCTGGTGACGCACGACGATCCAACCATCGCCGATCGCACTGGATTGCCAGTCGCGACGCGGTCCACCGATCGGCGCGAGGTCGACCACGGGAACGTGCTCGCCGAAGCGGCTCATGAGCCGATCGAGGCCTTCGTAACCGCGGATTCGACCTTCGCCGATCGCGCGCTTGAAGATCACGCCGGCGTTGTAGCGCTTGGTGAGGTCTTGCGAGATCCGACCGTGACACACCGCTTCGGCCCAGCCACGGAACAGGTCGGCGTCACACGTATAGTTCATGAGGTGGACGAGCCGCGCGCCCGGCGGACGGCCGCCGATCTCGCCGAAGATGGCCTCACCCTTCGGCGTGCGGAACCACTCCATGTGCGTGAAACCCGTGCGCCAGCCCAGTGCGCGCAGCACCTGCCGCCCGAGCTCGCGACCGATCTTGATCTCGGGGCGCTCGATGTCGCGCAGGCATGTCGACTGAGCGCTGATCCACTCGTTCAGCTTCGCGACGAGAGGCGTCGGCCGATACCAGGCGACGTTCTCGTAGAGCACATCGCCGTCGGCACAGATCGTGTCGTACGTGTGTTCTTCGCCCTCGATGAACTCCTCGACGGTGACCTCGGGGACGTTCTTCAGCGCCTTGAGCGCGTTCTCGAGATCCGTGCGATCCCGGATCGGATACGTGTCCGCCGATCCAGCGCCGTCGACCGGCTTCGCGATCACGGGGAAGCCGAATTTCTCGGCCGCTTCGCGCACCTCGTTCACGCTGCGCGCGCGCTGGTGTTTCGACGTGCGCACGCCAGCTTTGCGCAGTACGTCCTTCATCACGACCTTGTCGCGAAAGGGCAACGTCTCCTCGACCGTCATGCCCGGGACGCCGAGCGCCGCGCGCACCTTGGCCGCGAGGATCATCCCCGGTTCCCACAAGCACTCGACGCGATCGACCGTGCGGCCACGCGTCCAATCGCGGATCGAGCGCGCGGTCGCGTCCTCGTCCCACAGATTGCGGACCGACAAGTAGTCCGAGAGGTGACGCTTCAGATCGGGATCGAGGCCTTCGCGCGGCTGGTCGCCGACGCCGAGGACGCGCGCACCGACTTCGGCGAGACCGCGCGTGAAGTGCGGCATCTCGGCGGGATAGCCGGGGGAGATCAGGACGACGTTCATGGTGTGCGACGACCCGTGAGGGGACTTTCGGGCCGAGGATTGTCGAGACCCGAAGGCTCGTGTGCAACGACTCGTAGCCGGTGAAGAATTCGCGAGCTCGGAGCCTGTGAAGAAATCACAGACGACGCGACGCGGAAGCGGCGCCACAACATCTGAGAGCGCGTAGGCTCGATTCTGCACGCGCCCTCAGATCCGCAAAGCGGCGTTGACGGGGCCGGAGAGCGCGTAGGCTCGATTTCTTCACGGCCGCTCAGCCCAACTCGACGCGCACGATCTCGATCATGCGATTCAGCGCGTTGACGACGACCTCGGTCTCCGGGTGCCGCACGACGACATAGCCCTCGCCTTCGTAGCCCTCTTTCGGCGTCTGCCCGATCTGCGGCAGTTTGGCTTCGACGACGAGATCGCCGAGTTCCTTCTGGACGAGCTCGAGGCCGCGGATCGACTTCACTCGGCCCTGCCCCTGCCCGCGCAAATACGCCGCGCCGGCCGAGAACTTGCGCTCCGGCACGGTGAACGTGTCGAAGACCATGAGCTCGATCCACGCGCGATAGAAATCGTGGTCGTGCGCGTAGCTCATCAACGTCGTGAACTGCGCGCCCGGCGGCCGCGCGCCGACTTCGGAGATCGCGACCGAGCCGTCCTTGCGGCGGAACCACTCCATGTGCGAGAGGCCCGTGCTCATGCCGAGCGCGTCGAGCGACTTCGGACCTGCGGCACGGATGCCGGCGAACTCCGGCCCGTCGATGCGTCGTGGCAGATAGACGACCCACTGGATCCAGGGATTAGCGAGGACGTCGAGCGGTGTCGGTGAATAGCGCCCGATCGAGTGGAAGACGTGGCGACCGTCGATCGAGACGGTGTCGAACGAGTGTTCCTCGCCCTGGATGAACTCCTCGAGCAGCAGCGGTTGTTCCGCGCGGATCGGCGAGGTCTTGAGCCAGCTCGTGAGCTGCTCCTTCGAGTCCACGCGAAACGTGTTCTTGGCGCCCGCGCCGGCCGGCGGTTTGACGACGATCGGGAATCCGGACGAATCGCCGAACGCGAAGGCCTCTCGGTCGCTGGAGCACAGGCGGTGTCGCGCGCAGGGCAGGTCGGCGGCGCGCAGCACGTTCTTCATGCGCGCTTTCTCGCGGAAATTGAGAGCGGCCTCGACCGCGAGACCGGGCAGACCGAGCTTGGCGCGGACTTCGGCGACGGGCACTTGGAGCTGCTCGAGGATCGCCACGACGCGATCCACCTTGCCGTTCCAAGGCCGCGCAAGATGGCGCACGGCGGTGAGGAGTTGGTCGACCTGCATCGCGTCGTCGACGCGGTAGTGACCCGCGAGCTTCGAGCGCAACTCCGCGGGCAGGCGATCGACCGGCTCCTGACCGATCAACGCCACGCGCGCGCCGGGCAGCGCGAGCGCCGGGCGCAAGAAGCGCATGGTCGCTTCCAACGCGAACGGCGCGACGAAGATGACGTTCTGCATCGGGGCACTCTACACTCCGACGAACGGAGCCGTCACCCGCATGCCCCCTCTTCGTGTCCTCATCGCGTCGTCCGAAGTCGCGCCCTTCGCCAAGACCGGCGGTCTCGCCGACGTGACGGGAGCGCTCGCGCGCTACCTGTTCAAAGCGGGACACGAACCGCGCATCGTCTTGCCGCTCTACAAGCGCGTGCGCACGTCGGGCATCGCGCTCGAACCGGTCGAGGGACTGCAAGAGATCCCGATGCAGTGCGGAGATCGAAAGCTCGTGTGGTCGGCGTGGTCCGCGTCCCTGCCGAAGAGCGAAGCGCGCGCGTGGTTCATCCGCTGCCCCGATCTGTACGAGCGCGAGGGGATCTACGCGACGGACGGCGACGAACACCTGCGGTTCGCGTTCCTCACGCGTGTCGCGATCGAGAGTTGCCAATACACGCAGTGGGCTCCCGACGTCGTGCACGCACACGATTGGCACA
>JAYTBY010000066.1:0-10937 GCA_043736755.1 Planctomycetota bacterium
GCCTCGACACGACCCCGCCGCGCGAGAGCGGCGCACACGCGCGCGACGGCCAAGCTCGCGAAGACGAGACTCACGAGGAAGTAGCGCGGTGCCAAGAACTGCGGCTGGAAGAGGACCAGGGTCAACGCGGGAACCACGACCACCGCGCAGAGCGTCACGATCCACTCGTCGGACAAATCTCGACGCGCGAGCACGAAGTCGGCCACCACGACCGCGACCAGGCCCGCGGCCAAGAGGATCGCACTCATGGGGCCATCTGGGGCACCGAAGCCCTGCGTCAAGGTCTCCGACAGCACGGTAGTGAGCGGCAGACTCGGTCCCCCGCCGAGCTTCATCGGGGAGACGAAGAACACGTACTCCGCGATCAAGAACGCGACCGGGATCGTGTGCAGCGCGAGCATGCGCATCGCCCACGGCCCAGCGCGAAACTCGGGGCGCGCGAGGCGTACGGCGCTCCAGACCAAGAGTGCGCCGTACGCGTGCGTGAACGTGAGATGCGCGCTCGTCCCGAGGATCGAGCACGCCGCAAACAGAGCGCAGCTCGACAGTGTCGGCCGTTCGAGCGCGCGCCGCAGACTGAAGAATGCGAGCAGCGCGAAGGTCAGCATCGGCGCGTATCCGCGCGCCTCGGATCCAAACGCCGTGAAGTACAGCGAGAAGGCCACGAGCGCGCTCGCGAACACGGCCTCGACCCCGAAGCGTGGCCCCGCCAATCGGGCCGCCAATCCGATCGTGGATATCCCGGATACGAGCGCGAGCAATCGATAGAGCGGCCATGGAACATCGGGTCCCAGGAGTCGAATCCACAGCGTGTTCAGCTGGTGATTGTTGTCATGAGCGAGTCTCAGCACTCCGCCGAACGAGCCCGCGAGTTCCGCGAGCCTCCACGACCAGACCTCGTCGAGCCAGAACGCGTCGAAGCTAGCGAAGATGCGCAGGGCGGCCCCGACGACGACGATCGACGCGACGAGCGCGAGAGCGATGCGGCCCGACGAGCGTGCACCCGACGCGCGGCGGAAGCGGCGCGTCAACATCTGAGGGCGTGTAGGCTCGATTTCTTCACGCGCTGCGAGAGCTCGGTCCATGGCTTCACGAACTCGCCCCCCACCGAGACCGCGGGACAAGATCCCTCGTCCGGGGCGCGACCGTGCTCGTCGAACCGCGCGGTCATCGTTGCGTCGCCAACCACTCGCGATAGCGCCGATGGAGCGCGTGTGCCGAGCTGTACATCGAATGCGGCGAGAGGAAGTGGCTGTATTCGAACGTGATCAGCTTCGAGACCCCAGCGCCGAGCGCGCTCTCCATCTTGTAGCGCAGCTTCGGCCACGCGATCGGCGGGTACTTGATGTGGACGTCAGAATCGAAAGTCTCCACGTTCGACCAACATTCGATTCCGTACTTCGTCGCGAGGTCCGCCTGGACCGCGAGCAAGTCCGGAAGTTCGACGAGCGGGACGCTCCCGTCCCGGAACGCGACGACATCCACCTTGCCGGCGAGGCGCGCAAAGACTCGAGACCACTCCTGCCGATGTTGATCCAGAGACGGCGTCCCGAGCGCATGCTTCGAAGTGCGCAATCCTGGTGAGAGCAAGATCGGAAGTCCGCTCGTCGCCTTGAGGTGCGTGCACAGCTCCTCATAGACGCGCAGGGCACCGTCATCGACGTCGTCGATTTCGTGGGAGAGATACCAACCACGGAACGCGGAAGATCGACCGTAGCGTTCCCAGACTTCGTCGACGAACGCACGATTGAGGTCAGCTTCTTTCTGGTGCTTCCCTTGCTGCCAGAACTCGCCCGAGTCGTACGTGCCGAACCACAGAGCGATCCCGTTCTCGGCCGACAGCGCGAGGAACAGTGCAACGAGATCCTCCTGCACGATCAGGTGACGGTGGTGTTTACGGAGGACGCGCGAGTCGAACGTCGCGCGATCCTTGTAGCCCGCGCGGGTCAGGATGACGGTATCGATCCCGTCGGCCTTCATCGACGCGAAGTCGCGCCGCCACTCGTCCGGCCCCCAGTTCGCCGATGCGATGTCGCGTGAAATCTCGTCCAGGAACGTGCCGGTGATCATGGGTTCGCCTCGAAGTAGAACACGATGGTTTCGATCGCGGAGGGCCGCAATTCGAACCGAGCGATGGTGCCGGTGAGCTCGACGGGTCCAAGGTCCGCGAGATCGAGCCGAACGCGACGCGCGGAGTTCGGCGGCTTCGGACCGACGAGGTCGGGTCCGAGCTGCAGCGTCACGCGCACGGCGGAGTTCGAGCGATTCCAGACGCGCACGACGATGCGGCCGTCGGCCTCGACGCGTAGAGCGGACAGAGCGACATTCGGATCGTCACAGCGCAGGAACGAGCGGCGTGCGGGTACGCGTTCGGTCGCCGCCCGCTCGTACGCGCCGAGCCACACCTGTTCCGCGCGCGGAGGGAACGCGAAGTTCGCGGCGCGTGCAGCCGACTGGGCGACTGATTCCCGCCCGGGAACGACTTCCCAAGCCGTTCGCAGGACGAGTCCATCGGGCGGACGCTGCGCATCGGGCGTCTCGAGGCTCGGCCCGACGCCGCGCGAGAGCGTTCCCACTCCGCGCCAGAGGGTCAGCGCGAGAAACGGCCCTTTCGCGATCGATCCGATCGGAGCGTCGACGATCTCGTGCTCGTGGAGACCGCGATGCGATACGAGAACGGCCGCTTCGGGATCTGCAGCGTGCACGAACGTCGCCGAGAACTGCGTCGTGTAGGGCAGCTCGCCCGCATCACCATTCGAGCGCACGCGCTCGCGCTGCACCAGCGCAAAGGCCTGATCCGTCGTCAGCGATGCCGTCCCGGCCGGAAGCGGCAAGAGCAGGCGTAGCCGGTGGTCGGTCAAGTCGGTGTCGAGGACGGTCTCGAACTCGAGTCGTGACGAGCCGTCTTCGAGGCGCACGATCGTGTCGATGTGCAGCGCGAGACGCTCGCGCTCCTTCGGCTCGATCCAGGGCAACTTCCACACGGAGGCAATCGACATGTGGGCAGCGGTCGCGCTCCGCCAAGCCTGCACTTTCGCGCTGCCTTTCGTCGTGGACCACGCCGGCCTCGTGTCGGCATCGGGTCCGAAGGTGTGTAGATCGCCGCGATCCGAGCGCGACTCGTAGGAGAGCGCACCCTCGAACTTGCGTCCGCTCTGCTTGTGGAGGATCGAAAGGCTCCCGTCGTGCCGCGCTTGCACGAGCAGATGCTCGTTCTCGAGCTGTCCGCCGGCGACGACATCGTCGAATCCTTGTGGCCCGTCGACGCCCAAGACGAGTTGGTAGAACGCGACGCCGCACGGCGGGAGTTTCGCCGCGAACTCGACCGACAACAGCGCTCCGCTACGATGCTCGAGGTGCCGCCCGGTGAATCCCGCCGGATCGATCAACTCGACTTGGACGCGCACCGGCTTCCCATCCGGATCGTGCAACGCGATGAGATCGAGGGCCTCGTCATCGAGGGCGGAAGGCCACTGAACGATGCACTGAACGGTACCGCTCCAGGCTTCGAGGTGTGGGTTGTGGACGGCGACGAGTTCGACGCCATCCTTCCGCGAGAATCCCGTGCGCAGCGCCAAGACCCGGAGCGCGTCGTCGACGATGCTCTGCGCCGCGTCGCGCGCTCGACGCAGTCGATATCGTGCGCTCTCTTGAGCGGACTCGACGCTGCAGCCGCCGACGTCGTTGCGTGAATGCGCGAGGAGCAAGTCCTCCCACGCGCGGTCGATTCGAGCCGCGTGCTCGCGCCCCGCCCGCGGCCCGAGTGCCGCGGCCAACGGTTCGGCGTGCTGCAGGAGCAAACCTTGCACCTCGTGGTTCAGGAGCTTGCCGTCGATCCGCGCCGACCACGTGGAAGAGCAGATCGGATGGTGCGCGTTGCCGAGGAGCTCGCCACGGTGAACCGGAAGATCCGGACGCGTGGCCTCGATCTCGTCGATCGCGGCCCGGAACCCGCCGTGGACGAGTTCGACACGAGTCAGCGCGCTTTGAGCCGCGGACAAGAGCTCCGGCATCTCCCGCTGAGCGACCAGGTGTTCGCCACCATTGAGGAGCAGGAGCACGCCCGACCGTGCATGCGGTTCGAGTCGGGCAACGGCCGCTTCGAGCCGTTTCGTCGCGAGCGCGGCAACGGGCGCGCGACCGCGAACGTCAGCCCACGTTTCGGAGTATCCGAGCAGCGCGGCGTTGTCGCATCCGTCGCGCAAGTACAGCGCGAGCACGCGCGTTCCGTCGGGCGCTTCCCAGGCGAACTCGACGCCCGCGCGTTCGAAGAGCTCCTCCGACACGCCACGCACGAACAGGAAGGAGCGCAAGCCGAACCCGGCCAGGATCTGCGGCATCTGTGCCACGTGACCGAAACCGTCGGGCATGTATCCGTCGAGGCACTCGCCTCCGAACTCGCGGACGGTCGCCAGCCCGCGCGCGAGATTGCGCACGAGGGCTTCACCGGACACGAGGAACTCGTCGGTCGACACATGACACGGCCCGAGGAAGAGTCGGCCCGCGGCCACGTGCAGAGCAACCTCGGCACGCCGCTCGGGCCGGATCTCGAGGTAGTCCACGAGAGTCACGGTCTGCGCGTCGAGCGTGAACGCGGTGTAGCGCGGTTCGTCGCGCAGGATCCCGAGGACCTCGTCGACCATCCGCACGAGATGGAGTCGATCGGCCTCGATCGTCGAGCAGCCCGCGCGATCCCAGCGCGAGTGCGACACGACGAAGGCGCGCAGCTCGCCAGTAGTCTTCAGGTCTCTCATCGAAGACCGGAGAGGATAGCGGCCGCGGACGGGTCGCGAGTCAGGGCACCTAGTGTCCCGTCCGCGAAATTCGTGTGTGAATTCGAGCCACCTGCATCTCCCTGGCGGCATTGCCGCTCCTCCGAGCATCCACGAATGCGCGTCGTCGCGGCGCCTAGCCACAATGCCGATCATTTAGCGGCCGGGAGTAGGTAACGGGAGCCCCTCGGGCGGTTCGTGAGCGGCGGTGGAGCATGGAGATGTCCTTGCTCAGGACTGTCGGGCGGCGCGTAGGACTCGTTCGGTGATCCGATGTGAAACCCGTTCCATCTCGCCGACGAGCTTCTCGAGATGGCGTCCGTTGCCGATCCACTTTGCAAGGAGTTGTGCCTCCTGTCGGCTCAGGCGAACGGTGACGGTTTTGCCGCGCACCTTTCGCGTCCACTGGTAGTAGGGCCCGTGTAGCTGCGGCGGCTTCGCCTGACATCTGCAGCCGGGCTTTCCGCAGGGCATGAAGCGCTTCACGAGGCTGCCGCGACGTATGAGGCCGACATCGGCCAGCGCTTGCTTGAGTGCTTCGTAGCGCTCCGTGTCGTCTTCGGGGCTTCTCGCCATGGGGTTGATGAGGTGTTGACCGGATCTAACAGTAGTAGTACTGCTAGTCCCCTGTCAAGACCAACCGACCTCGAAAGCAGGCTGGCGATGCATCTCCGCAATGACCTGGCATGCGTGGGCCAAAGGCCCCGACCCGAATTCTTCGACAACTTCCGCCAGCGCATCGATCCCGCCTGGATCCAAGCGGCGCTCGTGGCCACGGGCACCGCCTCCCTCCGTCGCCGGCGGCTACCCGCCGAGCAAGTGATCTGGCTCGTCCTAGGCATGGCCCTGTTCCGCGACCGAGCCATCGTGGATGTGGCCGAGACCTTGAACCTCACCCTGCCAGGCCGACGGGGCCCCACGGTCGCGCCCAGCGCCGTCGCGCAAGCACGAACTCGCCTGGGCGACGAACCCATGGAGTGGCTATTCGATATCTGCGCACAGCATTGGGCCCATGCCAGTGCCGATCGCGACCGTTGGAACGGACTCGCGCTCTACGGCGTCGACGGGACCACGCTGCGCGTCCCCGATTCGGAGGAAAATCGCCAGCATTTCGGCGCTCCAAGCGCGGGTCCGCGCGGAGAGGCTGGCTATCCCCAGACGCGACTCGTCGCGCTCTTGGCGCTGCGCTCGCATCTGATCGCGGCGGCCTCTTTCGGACCGTCCAACGTCGGCGAAGGGACGTATGCCCGCGCGCTGTGGTCGCATCTCCCCGATCGCTCCCTGTGCATCGTCGATCGCGGCTTCTTCGCTGCCAACGTGCTCATTCCCCTGGCTCGGGAGGGCACCTCCCGCCACTGGCTC
The DNA here is from genome assembly GCA_043736755.1 of Planctomycetota bacterium. GTDB lineage: Bacteria > Planctomycetota > UBA1135 > UBA1135 > JAEUHZ01. The sequence goes on from JAYTBY010000066.1 coordinate 6,135, forward strand.
ACCCGCGCCAAGAAGAACGTGAAGTGGCGCGTGCTGCAGCAGCTGAGCAAGGATGACTTGCGCGTCGAGCTGACGGTCTCGCACGCGGCCCACCGCAAGGACCCCTCGCTACCCACGCACTGGGAAATGCGCGCGCTTCGATACCAGCGGAAGGGATTCCAACCTCAGTGGCTGCTGACTTCCCTCTTGGACGCCAAGGCCTACCCGGCCGAGGAACTGGTGGTGCTCTACCACGAGCGCTGGGAGCTCGAACTGAGCTACGACGAGATCAAGACCGAGATGCTCGACAGGGAAGAGGCCATTCGCAGCCAGAGTCCAGCGAAGATCAAGCAGGAGATCTGGGGCATCCTGCTCGCATACAACCTGATCCGCCTCGAGATGGAGCGCATCGCCAACGAAGCCAAAGTCGAGCCCACGCGCATCAGCTTCATCACCGCGCTGCACTTCATCTGCGACGAGTGGATCTGGAGCGCATCCGCCTCACCGGGAGCGACTCCAAAGCATCTGCGCAACCTGCGGGCGGCGATTCGCCGCTTCATCCTGCCGCCACGACGTCCTGAGCGCCGCTACCCACGCGCCGTAAAGATCAAGATGAGCAGCTATCCAAGGAAACGCCGACCCCCGACGATCGACGCGCCTAAATGATCGGCATTGGGGCTAGCATGCGCCCGGTGTCATCCGCCTGGATGTCCTATCCCGTGCCAGTTGTTTTCTTGCCTAGCCAAAGGACGACTCCGATGCGCTCCCCCGCCCCGGTCACCGATCGCCCGAGTTCTCTTCGCCGTGCTCTGGACTTACTCGCCCCCGAGTTACGCCGCGCGCCGCGTGCCGGATGGCTTGGTGCCTTCTTGCTCGCGGCCTCTGTGCTCCCGCCCGTCGGTGCCCAGCAGATCCCCGGCCCCGTGGTGCTCGATCCGCCGCCGAATGCCAAGTTCATGCCCGTCTACTACACGGATGGACTCCTCGCGATGGATCGTCATCGTTTCTTGGAGGACCCGGCCAACACGGTTTTCGCGCTCACCTACGACTTCGTCACGCTCGACCCGCTGCACGCGCAGACCACCCCGAATCCCGATGTCCTCCTGCTCAACTACGCGCAATTCGAGCCGGCCGAGGGCGTCCCCGCCGCGACGCGCCGCCTGTGCATTGGTTCGATCGAACGCAAGGGACTGCAACTCTACGTGGACTACGGCGGAGCGGTCATCGACCCGGCCGATCCGCAACAGAAGCGCTATGCCGACGGCACCTTCTTCATCTCGCAGCGGGGACACGCCGGCCAGCAGACCGTGATCCCGACGCCGGATCTCGGGTTCAGCGTGATTGGGATCTCAGCCACGCGCGCCGCGATGGGTGAGATTCGTCTCCTCGAGCCCGGTCCTCCACAGCCGCTCGCGCCCGACGGAGGAAGCCAGCCGCAGGCGAAAAAGGCCATCTACGTCACGGCCGGTATCGGCTACGCCTTGTCGGACATCGATCTCCAAGACTGCCTTATGGCGAGCGCAGCCGCGAGTGATCGCCTCATGGTCTACGACCTGGCGACCACCGGCAAGTGGCTTGACGAGTCATGGCGCGTGCCCGCCAGCGCTCGTGACGGCAACAGCTCGGGTGTGGCCTTCGCCGACTTCGACGGCGACGGCCATGACGACCTCTACGTCGGGCTGCAGGGCGACAACTACACGGGCAAGCACAACGTGCTGTGCATCTACAAGTCTGCCACCGGGACCTTCGCCGACGAGACGGCCCGCATCGAGAACGGTGAGTACGAGGGCGCGACGACTGAAGTGGCCGCGGCGGATCTCGACAACGACAACGACCTCGATATCGTCGTCGGCAACCGCATGCGACGCGGCGGTCCCGCCGGACCGGAGGCCTACGACTACTATCTGTTGAACAACGGCGCGGGTTTCTTCCAGCGCGTCATGTTGGGCACGGTCGCTTCGGACACGCGCAGCGTCGCGGTCGCGAACTTGGATGAACGGACGGACGTCACAGCACAGACGTCGCCCGAGATCGTCTTCGGCAACGCTGGCTCGGAGGGTCTAGAAACTTCCTGGCGCATCCCGACGGCGAGCGATCACGAGATGCAGATCTACAAGAACACGGCCGCGCTGCCGGCGCTCTCCTTCGTCGATGGCATCTTCACGCCGGCCCTCGGGGTCGGGATGCTGCGCGACCATGAAAAAGTCGCCACGACGCCTCAAACGCTTCAGGTGGTCGCTCGCGACATCTTCCGCGGACCGGGCTCGGTCTCGGGCCTGGGCTGGGAGCCCGATGGCTGGCTCGACCTCGTGGTCGTGAACTTCCGCGAGCACCTGAAGAACGAGGTCCAGCAGCCCAACTCGTTCGTCGTGACCCGGCCGCCGAACAACGTCGCTTTTCTCGTGAACTACGGCGCGGCGACGGTTCCGGCGGGGACGCCAGCCCGCCGTCTCGTTCGGCACATCGAGGACGCCACGTTCTGGGGCAAATGCGTGGCCTTCGGCGACTTTCTCTCGGAGGCCACGCACCCAGGTGGCGCTCTCGATCTCTTCATCGGCTGCGGGAACCGCTCCAGCGGCCGCCTGGCGTCCTTGCGGTGGAACCGGGGCGCGTCGACGCCAGTCAATGGCACCCCTTTCGGTCCACTCGACCTGAGCTACGACATCCTGCCCGGAACCGAGCACGGTTACGGCTTCGACTTCGCTGACTTGGACGGCAATGGCTACATGGACGCGTTGCAGACAGCGCGCGGCTACGACTTCCTGGCCAGGGTCAATGACCCAGCCTCCTCCGGCTTCCTCTCCTGGCACACGGACTTCACCACGTTCGGTAGCCTCCAGCAGACAACCAACCACCGCGGACGGAAGAATCCCGCCGGTATGGAGGACGGAGTCTTCGCTGACTTCGATGCGGATGGCGACCTGGACATCCTGCTGGCGTCGCAACGCGGTTCGTCCGCGAGCACGCCCAGCCACTACACGCTGCAGCAGAGCGCCTCGGCCGACACGATCGTGGTCCACAATGTGCCTCCCTCGAGATCGCACGCCGTGACCGTCACGCCGACCGGAGGCGCGCCGATCCTGGTCGACTCGAAGATCAACCTCAACGGCCGCACGGCACCCGAACAACCGACCATCGCCGACCGCGTTGTCGCGGCCGACATGGACGGCGATGACGACATCGACGCGATCGTTCACCTGTTCCAGATCCAACCGACTACCCCTTTGGGCACTCCCGCGAATCCGACCAGACCGGTCAACGCGGCGAACGGGTTTCCGCTGGGCGTCGCGAGCTACTCCTTCGGCTGGCGCTATCTCGACAACGTCGTCGCGACCTCGTCGACCGGCCACTGGTTCGACGACGTGGCCGCGACGCGCATGCGGAACGCGTCGGGCCAGTTCGACCCGCTCTGGAATCGCGGCCTCGGGTACGACGTGCTGGCGGACTTCGACAACAACGGCTACCTGGATCTCTATACGACCCACGGCCGGGCCACCTACGCCGTCAACGGAACTCACGGATCCACGCAGCCGCTCGAGCTTCAGGAGGTGATGGACGTCGCCCAGCTCGACGACCTGCTCTTCATGAACAACGTCAGCGGTGCGGCCCCCGGCTTCCTGGTCGAGCAGAGCGCACAGTTGCTGCCGCCGCGCGCGACGGACGAGACCAACACGGACCCCGATGGGCGGCTCTACGACTCGGCTGGATCGATGCTCGTCGCCCAGGGTGACATCGACAATGACGGCGACGCCGATGCCATCGTGACGCATTGGACGCAGGGCGGTCGCACGACCTTGCCGTGGTTGCTCGTCAACCGCATCAACGAGCCCGCCGCCAAGATGGTCAATGAGTTCAAGCAGCGTATGCGCTGGACGACGTTGAATCAGACCATCCACACCGACCCGGCGCATCGGAACGGCAACCCTGCGGTGCAGGTCTATCCGAGTATCACCAATCCTCGAGTCCTCCTCGACTCGTCAGACGCCTGCACGCTGCTCGACTGGGACGGCGACGGCGATCTGGACCTCGTGGTCACGGTCGAGAGCGACTTGCCGCGTTTCTGGCAGAACTGCGGCGTCGACTCGAACAGCGACGGACTGATCACGTCGGCGGACGATATGGGCGTGACACCGCCGCGACTCGGCTACTTCGAGGACGTCACGGACTCGATCCTACTCGCCCAGAAGTTCACGCCCAACGCCTCGGACATGATGACCGTCGACGTGGACGGCGACGGTGACCTCGACTTCGCGGTCGATTCCTTCGACGACTTGATCTGCCTGTGGCGCAACGAGCAGGTTCTCGGCGTCCGACCGCGCATCGCCGAGATCTGGCCGCGCGTGGGCAGGAAGCAGGGCAAAGTGATCACGCTGCACGGTGCCAACCTGGTCGACATCACACACATCGAGTACCGCTTCGCGGGCCAGGCCCCGATCGTGATGGGCGTCACCCTGGTCTCGGACACGCGTGCGCGGGCGCTGCTACCCACTGGCCCCAACGCCAAGGGCTTGGCGCAGATCCGCGTCAAGCGCACCTTCGAGGGTGTGGATTACTGGAGCCGCCAGTACCAGGGCTACTTCGTGATCCAGTGAGACCGGGGACTCGGCGCGAGCGACCGCGCTCGCGCCGAGTTCTCGTTCTCGGGGGAGGTCCACGGTCTTTGGAGCGGGCTCGCGCACCGCTCAGCACGATCGATCCGGCTGAGCCCGAGACCGGGCGCGAGCACACAGCGTTGCGTTCTGGCGTTCCGGCATACGACTCGGTCGGCGCGCGCGGGCCGGGCACGATGCGATCCCGCCACTGCGCCGCGGGCGCGAGCACGCC
>JAYTBY010000067.1:0-4852 GCA_043736755.1 Planctomycetota bacterium
CGTCCGCGGCAGGTCGCCCATCGCCGCCTCGGGCACGTCGTGGACCAGGGCCAAGGCGATCGCGCGCTCGACATCGATTCGTGGCTCGACGCGGGAACCGGCGGCCAGGACGAGAAAGCACGTGGAAAGGACATGATCGCCGATGGATTCCGGCGTGCGGACGCCGCGCAGCACCCAGCCCGTGCGGGGCAGGTCGCGCAGCGGTTCCAGGGCCAGGAGGGCGTCGAGCAGGGGACGATCGGCGGCCATGGCGCGCGGATCGTGCCAACGGGACGACTGCGAAGCCACGGACCGCCGTCACGCGCGTTGACGCTCCGCGCGCGGGGATCCATACTGCCCGGATTCGGCACGGGGCTTCGAGTCCGGCCGACACCCACGCCGCCATGCTCCTGCGTCTGCGCAAGGCCTTGCCGCCCGAACAGCTCCAGGCCGTCTTGGAGCTCGCGCGCGAGCTCGGATACCGGCCCTCGTTCCTCGACGAGCGCAAGGAAGTGTTGCGACTCGAAGGGATCGGTCGCCCCGAGCACCGCTCGCGCTTCGAGGATCTCGTCGGTGTCTCCGCGATCCTCGATGCCGGCACCGCGACCGAAATGCACGAGCGCGCGGGTCGTCCCGACACCGTCGTCACCGTCGGCGAAGCACGTTTCGGCGGCGGATCCGTGTCGCTGATCGCTGGGCCGTGCGCCGTCGAGAGCTGGCCGCGGCTCCTCGAGATCGCGCGCGAAGTCCAGCGTCACGGAGCGACTCTCTTGCGCGGCGGCGCATGGAAGCCGCGGTCGTCGCCGTACTCGTTCCAGGGCATGAAGCACGAGGGCCTCGAGCTGCTCGCGCGCGTGCGTGCCGAAACCGGCATCGGGATCGTGACCGAAGTCCTCGACCCGCGCGACGTCGAAGCGGTCGGCGCGGTCACCGACATGTTCCAGATCGGCGCGCGCTCGATGCAGAACGCGCCGCTGCTCGTCGAAGTCGGGAAGTACGGGAAACCGGTGCTCTTGAAGCGCGCGTTCTCGGCCACGATTCGCGAGCTACTCCTCGCGGCCGAGTTCGTGCTCGCGCAGGGCAACACTCGAGTGATCTTGTGCGAGCGCGGCGTGCGCGGCTTCGACCCGACGACGCGCAACTTGCTCGACGTCGGCGCGGTCGCCCACTTGAAGCGCGCCACGCATTTACCGGTCATCGTCGACCCGAGTCACGCAGCTGGCCGCAGCGACCTCGTTCGACCGCTCGCGCGCGCGGGAATCGCGGCCGGCGCCGACGGCTTGATCGTCGAGGTCCATCCGGATCCGAGCGAAGTCCACTCCGATGGCTCGCAGGCCGTTCTCCCTGAGACTTTCGGTCAAATCGCGGCCGACACACGCGCGATCGCCGCGATCGATGCGCGGCGCCTGATCGAACCGTCCCTCACGGTCGTCGACGGATGAGTGCGCGCAAACCGTTCGTCGCCGGGAATTGGAAGATGAACCTCGAGCGCAAGAGCGCGCTCGGTTTGGCTCTCACTGTGCGCGACGCTGTCGGACGCCGCGACGACGTCGAAGTGGCCGTTTTTCCGCCGTACGTCTACTTGGACGAGATCTCTCGCGCGCTCGCCGGATCGATGGTCCGTTGCGGCGCGCAGAACGCGAGCGACGAGATTTCGGGCGCATTCACCGGCGAAATCTCACCGGCGATGCTCGTCGACGTCGGTGCGACGTACGTCCTGCTCGGCCACTCCGAGCGACGTCACGTGTACGGCGAGGGCAGCGAACTCATCGGTCGCAAGATGAAGCTCGCGCTCGAACACGGTCTGTCGCCGATCCTGTGCGTCGGCGAGACGCTCGAAGAACGCCAGGCGAAGCGCACCGAGCAAGTCGTCGGCGAACAGGTCGCGCGCGGCCTCGCCGGCATCGACGGGCGTGCGCTGCAGTCGCGCGTGACGATCGCGTACGAGCCCGTCTGGGCCATCGGCACCGGCCTGAACGCGACCCCAGCGCTTGCGGGCGAGGTCCATGCCTACCTGCGCGGCGTCCTGGGCGGGCTCTACAACGAGTCCGCGGCCGATCGGACGCGCATCCTGTACGGCGGTAGCGTCAAACCGGACAATATCCGCGCCTTGATGGCTGTACCGGGCGTCGACGGCGTGCTCGTCGGCGGCGCCTCGCTGAAACCCGAATCGTTCCTCCCGCTGCTCGAATTCCGCTGATCGCCTCGAAGACCGAGTCACTATTCCGCTGACTGCCTCGAAGACCGAGTCACTATGAACACCGCACTCTTCATCACGCTCCTCTACATCGTCTTCATCGTCTCGGCGATCGTGCTGACCATCGTCATCCTGCTCCAAGAGGGCAAAGGCGGCGGGCTCACCGATGCGCTGGGCACCGCGGGCCAGCAGACGTTCGGCGTCGCGGCTTCGGGCATCCACAAGTTCACGGGCTGGACGGGCGCGATCTTCATCGTGAGCGCGCTCGGCATCCACATGCTGAACCGCAACACGGCGGAGGACTCGGTCGTGCCGGCCTTCGACAAGTCGGTGCCGGCCATCGAGGCGCCCCCGGCCGCGCCCGCTGGTGGTGACGCGGGCACGCCGACGACTCCCCGTTGATCGACTAGGCCCCGCACTTCACTCGGGAGACGCTCATGAGCGCCGTGATGGACAAGGACCGCATCCTCGATCTCTTTCGCGAGACGGGGGCCATGCTCGAAGGGCACTTCATCCTTTCGTCGGGCAAGCACAGCGACCGCTATTTCCAGTGCGCGCTGCTGCTCGAACACCCGAAAAAGGCCGAGCAACTGGCGATCGAGATGGCGCGCCGCGTTCGCAGCCTGCACGCAGAGCCCTACGACATCGTGATCGGCCCTGCGATGGGCGCCGTGACGTGGGCCTACGAGGTCGCGCGCGCGATGGGCACGCGCGCTCAGTTCACCGAGCGACGCACTGGATCTTCCAGGGGCGACGAGATGGAGCTTCGTCGCGGCTTCCAAGTGAAGCCGACGGATCGGATCCTCGTCGTCGAGGACGTCATGACGACCGGCGGATCCGCGCGCGAAGTCGTCGAGCTGTTGGCGAGGCTCAGCGTGCGCCCGCAGGCTGCAGGGTGCATCGTGAACCGCTCGGGCGGCAACCCGTTCGAGCGTGATGGTCTGCCGCTCTTTGCGCTCGTCGACGTGAACGCCATCGCTTGGGATCCCGCCGATTGCCCGCTGTGCAAGACCGGTTCCAAAGCCGTCAAGCCCGGCAGCCGTCCGGGAAGCTGAGTGGCCGTGAAGAAGTCGATCCAAGGGCCTCTCGGCATCCGGCTGCACCGCTCCGCGGTGCGAGTACCCGTTCCTACTTCGCAGGCTCTGAGAGCGCGTGAAGAAATCGAGCCTACGCGCTCTCAGGTGTTGGTGGCGCCGTTCCGCGTCGCGTCGCCCGTTCCGACTTCACAGGCTCCGGGCTGATGTTGCGCTCGATGACCGGTTTCGGCGCTGCGGCGGCAACGGCCGGCGGCGCGGAAGCGCGCGTCGAGATCCGTGCCGTGAACCATCGGCATTTGCAGGTGAAATCCCGCCTGCCGCAGGCGCTCGCGCACCTCGAGATGCAAATCGAAGCGGCGGTGCGGGCGAAGCTCGCGCGCGGCTCGATCACGATCGGAGTCGACGTCGAGCGACCGCGCGGTGCTGCCGCGCGCATCGACGAGAAGGCGCTGCGCGCGTGGTGCGTCGAGATCGCGCGCGCGACGAAGGCCGCCGGACTCGAAGCTGACTATTCGCTCGAGACGCTGCTCGGACTCCCGGGTGTTCTCGCCGCGAACGACGGCGACCGGCGCGCGGACGCGGACGAAGCGCTCGTGATGGGGGCCTTGACCGGTGCGCTCGAAGGCCTCGACTCGATGCGGATGCGCGAGGGCAAGGCGCTCGCCGCCGATCTCAAGAAGAACTGCAAGGCGATTCGCGAGGTTGCGAAGAGGCTCGAGAAGCGCATGCCCAAGGTCGTCGCGGAGCAGCACGCCGCGCTGAAGAAGCGCGTCGCGGAGCTCCTCGACGTCGGGAAGACCGCGCGTCAGCCGAACGACTCCGACCTCGCGCGCGAGGTCGCGCTCCTAGCCGACAAGATGGACGTCGACGAGGAGCTGACGCGCGTCGCGAGCCACCTCGGGCAGCTCGACACTCTCGTCGCTGGCGACGCTCCGGCTGGTCGTCCGCTCGATTTCCTCGTGCAGGAGCTCTTTCGCGAGGCGAACACGATCGGCTCGAAGTGCAACGATGCCGAGGCGGCGCACCTCGTCGTCGAATTGAAGACGCTCGTCGAGCGTCTGCGCGAGCAAGTCCAGAACGTGGAGTAGACCCATGTCGGATTCGACCGGCCGCATGCTGGTGATCTCGGGCCCCTCGGGTGCTGGGAAGAGCACGATCTGCAGGAAGCTCCTCGAGGATCCGCGCGTCGAGTTCAGCGTGTCCGCGACGACGCGCAAACCGCGACCGGGCGAGGTCGACGGGCGCGATTACCGCTTCATTCAAGCCCAGGACTTTCGTCGCATGATCTCGGAGGGTGCCTTCCTCGAGCACGCCGAGGTCTACGGGAACCTGTACGGCACGTTGCGCGCGCCGGTGCGCGACGCGCTCGTATCCGGCAAGGTCTACCTGCTCGAGATCGACGTACAGGGCGCGAATCAACTGCGCGCGCTGGGCGAGCCGGGCTTGTACGTGTTCATCGCGCCGCCCGACTTCGAGGAGCTGCGCAAGCGCCTCGTCGCGCGCGGGACCGAAGCGCCCGAAGTGCTCGAGCGTCGCCTGCACAAGGCCGAGGACGAATGGCGCGAGCGCGTGAACTACGACCACATCGTGGTGAACGACGATCTCTCTCGCGCGGTCGCGGAAGTGCGGCGCTTGGTCG
>JAYTBY010000068.1:0-2213 GCA_043736755.1 Planctomycetota bacterium
GTGCAGTTCGACATCTCGATCCCCACGGACGTCACCGAGTTCAGGCAGGACTTCGACCTGCCTTGACTCGTGACGGTGTCACGCAACGCCGCGGCGCGAGCACAGGAGTTCTTCCGGAAACCCACGAGCCCGACCGCGCATCGCGCCGTCGGGCTCTCCGTTCGAGCGGCTCGAGGCCATCCGCTCACACACACACTCGTCAGCGATTCTGCGTGAACCAGTCCGCGTTGATCTTCTTGTACGCGGCCCACTTCTCGGGCAACTCGGCCTCGTCGAAGATCGCGTCCACAGGACACTCCGGCACGCACGCACCACAGTCGATGCACTCGTCGGGGTTGATGTAGAGCATCTCGTGCTTCGCGAAGTCCTTGGCGTCCTTCGTGGGGTGGATGCAGTCCACGGGGCACACCTCCACGCAGGCGGTGTCCTTCGTCTTGACGCAGGGTTCAGCGATCACGTAGGTCATCGGAGAGGCTCTTCGGCGGGCTCGCGGGCGGTGACTCAGGGCTCGGGTTCGGCCACGATTCCCGGGGGTTCGAGTCGGAAGATGGTAGGGCGGTTCGCCCACGTTGCAACCCTACTGCATTCGTTCGGACCCGGGTCCGTAGATGCGAACTCGGCGAAGCGCGCGGCCGCGTTCCGGAATCGGTATCGTCAGGCGAGCGCGCTTCTGCCGCGCACTCCGAAGCCTTGGCCCCAGTCCTCCTCCTCCCCCCTGACGCCCCTGTGCTCCTCGCCGGGCCCTGGTCGTGGGTTGCGATCACGGCCGCGTACCTCATCGGGGGGATCCCGTTCGGGTTGATCCTCGCGCGCCTCGTCAAGGGCGTCGACATCCGCACGATCGGTAGCGGGAACATCGGCGCGACGAACGCGATTCGCGCGATGGGGCGGAAGTGGGGCTACGTCGTGTTCGCGTGCGACTTCCTCAAGGGTTTCCTCCCGGCGTTCGCCATCGACCACATCTTCGGGAGCACGCGCGAGGATCGCGAGCTGCTCCAAGTCCTCGTCGGTGCCGCGGCGACGCTCGGTCACTGCTACTCGCCCTACCTCGGGTTCACCGGCGGCAAGGGCGTCGCGACGGGTTGTGGCGGCATCGTCGCGCTCTCGTGGGAGACGTTCGTCGTCGGCGGGATGGTGTGGCTTGCGACGCGGCTCATCACGGGGTACGCCGGACTCGCTTCGATTCTCATGGGCGTCACGTTCCCGATCGTCGTCGCCGTGATGTACGGCACGAATCGGCGCGCCATGCTCGTCGGCGCGCTGGCGCTCTCGGCGTTGATCGTGTGGCGTCACCGCGGCAACATCCAGCGCATGCTCGCTGGCACGGAACCGAACGCACGCAAGAAGCCGAGCGAACCGCCGTCGGCGGCGAGGCCGCATGGCTGAGCAACAGGTCGTCAAGCGCGCGCTGGTCATCGGCGACGGTGGGTGGGGCACGACGCTCGCGCTCGCGCTGCATCGCAACGGGATCCCGGTGCGCTTGTGGAGTGCCTTCCCCGATCAAGCGAAGGAGATGCGGGAACAGCGCGAGAATCGGCGCTTCCTGCCGGGCGTGCCGCTGCCCGCCGATCTCGAGATCACTGCGGATCCGTTCGCGGCCGCGAAGGGGGCTGACTTCGTCGTCAGTGTCGTGCCGACGCAATACCTGCGTGGAATCGCGCGCGTCTTCGAGGAAGCCTTGCCTGGCAACGTGCCGATCGTGTCGGCGACGAAGGGCATCGAGATCGAGACGTTCCGCACGCCGACCCAGGTCTTGCGCGAAGTGCTCGGGAATCGCCCGACGTGCGTGCTGACGGGACCGAGTCACGCGGAGGAAGTCGCGATCGGCAAACCGTGCTCGATCGTCGCGGCGAGCGAAGACTCGACGTTGGCTTGGCGAGTGCAGAAGGCGTTCTCGTCGAACTCGTTCCGGATCTACACGAGCAGCGATCCGGTCGGCGCCGAACTCGCCGCCGCGCTGAAGAACGTCATCGCGATCGGCGCGGGCATCAGCGACGGCCTGGAGCTCGGCGACAACGCGAAAGCGGCCTTGATGACGCGCGGAATGGTCGAGATGGCGCGCTTCGGTCGCTCGCGCGGAGCCAGCCCCGAAACGTTCTTCGGTCTCGCTGGAATCGGCGATCTCGTGACCACGTGTTGTTCGCGTCACTCGCGCAATCGCGCAGTGGGGGAAGCGATCGGCCGCGGTCAGAAGCTCGAGGCCGTGCTCGCCA
>JAYTBY010000069.1:0-2211 GCA_043736755.1 Planctomycetota bacterium
CGATCTCTGGACTGGGCCCGGGTCGGAGTCGAGCGCACGAACTTCCGCGCGACGATCAAAGGCACGCGCTTCGCCCCGGGGTCGCTGCTTTCGGCGTCCTTGCGGCTTTCGGCGTGGGCGTTCGGTGCCTTCGCGCGCACGGTCGTCCTGCTCGGCATGCTGCTCGGGCGTAGCATCGAGTTCCTGTTGAAGCCGATCCAGTGGCTGCACGATCTCTTCTGGAACCCGATCGAGCGCGGCTACCCGAAGCTGCTGGCACGAGCGCTGAACCGGCCGTGGATCGTCATCGCCGTGTCGGCCGTTCTCCTCGCGTTCTCGCTGCAACGCGCGCGCAGTTTGGGCTTCGACCTCCTGCCCGAAGTTCACCAGGGCGAGTTCACCTTCCTCGTCGGACTTCCCGTCGGATCGCGGCTCGAGGCAACGGACGAAGCGCTGCAGGAGATCGAGACCGACGTGCGCGCGATCCCGGGCGTTGCGCACACGGCGCTGGTCGTCGGCGTCGAGAAGGAGTCGCTGACGCGCGAGATCGAAGGCAAGAACACGGCACGGTTGACGGTGCGGCTCGACCGCGAGTTGGCGAACGAGAAGGACGAAACACGGCTGGTCGATGCCGTGCGCGCGCGGATCGAGCGGCATCCGTCGATTCGCACCGTGTCGCCGCCGTCGCGCCCGACGCCGTTCACGATCGACGCGCCGGTGCAGATCGAAGTCCTGGGCTACGACCTCGAGGCGATGCGGATCGCCGCCGAGGAAGTCGCACTGCGCATGTCGCGTGTCGAAGGCCTCGAGGACGTGCGCACGAGCGTGCGGCCCGGCCACCCCGAGGCACGCCTGACGTTCGACCGCGATTCGATGCTCGAGTACGGGCTCGACCTCGCCGCAGTGTCCGAACTCGTGCGCGAGCAAGTCCTGGGCGAAGTCAGCACGCGTTTCCGCGAGGGCGAGGAACGTATCGACGTGCGCGTGCTCGGCGACGAGTTCGTGCGCCGCGACCTCGGCCGCGTCATGGACCTCGTGGTCAATCCGACTGCGGCGACGCCCGTGCGACTGGCCGACGTCGCCGAAGTGCGCGACGTGCAGGGCCCCGCTGAAATTCGCCGCATCGGCAACACGCGCGCGATCCTGGTCACCGCCGCCGTCGCGGGCCTCGACCTCGGGGGCGTGAGCACGCGGGTCGAGAACGCGCTCGTCGGTATTCGGGTGCCCGACGACGTCGTCGTGCAGATGGGCGGTCGCAAGCGCGAGATGGACGAAGCGCGGGAGAGCTTGATCTTCGCGCTGCTCTTGGCGTTGTTCCTCGTCTACGCCGTCATGGCGGCACAGTTCGAGTCGCTGCTGCAGCCGCTCATCATCCTGCTCACGGTACCTCTGGCGGCGATCGGGGTCGTCTATGCGTTGAGCTGGCTCGACATGCCCGTGTCGATCGTGGTCTTCATCGGCCTGATCCTCCTCGCCGGCATCGTCGTGAACAACGCGATCGTGCTGCTCGAGCGCGTGAACCAAACGCGCAAGGAGGGCCTCGGCGTGCGCGAGTCGCTGCTCGAGGCGTGCGCCACGCGTCTGCGCCCGATCTACATGACGACCAACACGACGTTGATCGGCATGCTGCCGCTCACGGGCTGGATGGCGTCGATCCCGGGCTTCTCTTCGCTCGCTGGCGGTGCCGGCGCCGAACTCCGCGCGCCGCTCGCCGTCACCGTCATCGCCGGCCTCGCCTTCTCGACGATGCTGACGTTGTTCGTGATCCCGTGCGCGTACCACATCCTCTATGGACGGCGACGCGAGACACGCTCGAGCGCGAACCCGGTGACCGCGTGAGCGAACCGAAACACCGCGGCGGCGTTCACCGTCTCCTGCTCGGACGACCGGTGCTGCTGCTCGTCCTCTTCGCATGCATGTTCGTCGTAGGCGGAATCGCTCTGCAGAAAATTCCGCTGCAGATGATGCCCGATGGATTCAGCAACCCCGGGTTGCAGATCTTCGTTTCGAATCCCGGCGCGGGCGCGGCCGAGAACGAAGAACAGGTCACGCAGCCCATCGAGGAGGAACTGCGCACCTTGGCGGGCGTCGAGCGTATCGAGAGCTCGACGCGACAAGACACGGTCTCCGTGTGGATGGGTTTCCGCGGCGACGTCGACATGGACCTCGCCAAAGCCGAGGTCCGCGACCGCATCGAGCGCGCACGGCCGAAACTGCCGACCACCGTCGACG
>JAYTBY010000070.1:0-4846 GCA_043736755.1 Planctomycetota bacterium
CGTCAGCTGGGCATGTACTTCAAGTTCTTCATCCTCTACGGCTTCCCCGAGGACACGGTGCGCGACCACCGCCTCACGGAAGAGCTGATCGCCGAGACGCGCTGCGACGCCGTCTGCTGCTCGATCCTGCAGCCGATCCCGGGCACCGAGATCTACGAGCAATTGAAGCCGTATCTCACCCGCGACGTGGCCGAGATGGAGTTCCACTACTGGCACTCGACGGAGAGCTTCAAGCACCCGACGTTCAGCCACGAGGAGATGCACCAGGAGCGCGAGCGTCTGCTCAAGGCCCACGCGCGCGCGACCAAGGGGCTCATGCCGAAGATCCGCCGCAAGTTCGAACGCCTGTTCGCGATGATCCGCCACCCGGAGCTCGCGGGCGACCTGATCGAGATCCGCGCACGCCGCAAGCGCTTCAAGAACCGCGTCGCGAAGAGCGACTGGGCGTGGACGCAGGCCGGGCTCCGCGACCAGGTCGCGTTGCAAGTGCCGAACGTGACGGCGGACTGAGCGACTTCCTGTCCCCTCGTCGACGCCCCGCGCGGACTTCCGCGCGGGGCGTCGGTGTTTTCGTACCGCGGTTCCGGAGTCCCGCGCGGCCCTTCTCGCGCCATGTCGTGCGCTGCGCACGCCTCGGCGCGAAAACGGCGCAGACGAGCCCAACTCCAGGCACCGATCCGCGCGGCGGCGGTCACCGCCTGCGTCTGCTACAAGGGCCGGATGCGCACGCGATCCCTCCTCCTCATGATCACCCTGCTCGGCCTCGCCTCCGCGTGCGGATCCAAGAGCGAGTCGGCCGTGTCGAGCGGATCCGAACTCTTCGTCAATCAGTGCTCGATGTGCCACGCGAAGGACGGCTCGGGCTCGTCGCTCGCGCCGCCGTTGCACGGAAAGAAAGGGAACTGGACACGCGAGACTCTGCTCGCCTACCTCGTCGATCCCGTCGGCTACGCGAAGAAGGATCCGCGGCTCGTGCAGCAGGGCGCGAAGTACAGCCAGCCGATGCCGACGTACAAGATGTTGCCGCCGGCAGCGCTCGAGGCGCTGGCGGATCACGTGCTCGCGATGCCCTGAGCCACGGATTCGCGTGTCCATTGCCGCTCGCGGTGCGCGTGTCCATCGGAGCGCATGGTTCCTCGGGGAACACCTCGAAAGCGGCCAGTCGTGGTCGGGTCAAAACCGGCCAGTGGCGAGAGGCGTTCGCGACGTCGCGAGGTGTACCGCCGGAGCGACGTCAGCCTATGCGGATCCCGAGCCCGCGGGGACCATCGGCCGGACTCGGACCTCGATCTCTGCGTGGTCCTCGAAGGACCGCTGCGACTCTCGCACGACACCCTTACCGCCGTCGAAGCGCTCTATCCCATCCTGCTCCGGGTGGACTGCCTGATCCACGCACTCCCGGTGAACGCTGCCCGCTACGAATCGGGAGATCGGTTGCTCTACCGCAACGTGCGCAAGGACGGAGTTCGGCTTTGAGTTCGAGCGCCCGGTCCGAATGGGAACGTGCACAACGCTGTCGCTGATCGGCGCACGTCGAGCCCCTCGGAGTGGATCGTTGTACGCGCTGTCCTGGTCTGCGACCGCGCGCTGCTTCGTGGAGGGCGACGATTCGAAGAGTGCGGGGCCAACGAGCCTGCAACCCAGCGAGACCTGATGCGCATCGCTCCCGCCCCGGTTCCACCCGACCAAGGGTCCGCCGATTCAATCCGCCGCGCTGGGGACTGTTCCGCCGCCTGAGTCGTGCGCCTTCGAGGGATCCGGTAGCGCAATCCATCGGCACCGCGCGATCGATCCGCCCACCGATACGCACACCGACACGTCGTCGCGCACAGCGTCTCAGTTCGGCGCGGCGCAGAGTCGATCCGACGCTACCGCCCGATCGCTCGCCGAAAGGTCCGCCGGTTCAATCCGCGTGCGCCGCACGCGGTTCGCACGATTCGCGAGCACCGATCGTGCGATTCGTCGATGTCGAGGTCGCGCCGGCGATCGGCCTCGCGCCTGCGCCGGCTCGCCGAACGAGTCCTCTGTCCGCAGACGGCTCATGGATGCGAACACCACCTCGGTGAGCCAACCCTGTGTGGTGCGTCGCATCCACTCACGCTCGCTCATCCGGCCTTGCACGACCTGATCTGCGTGGCCTCCCCGCGCTTGCACGCGCGAGCGGGCTCGGCCCAGCTACCGCCGAGCGAGCAGAATCATGCAGTGCACCGCCGACTCGCCGTCCGGGTACCGCATGCAATTCGAGCAGACCATGCCGCATCCAGCCCGTACGCAGTAGCCACGACTTCGGCAGACTGCAGGGCTCGGGACCTCCGACGCTCGCCGTGGTCCCCGAACTCTCGGGGGCGTCGACCCAGCCTTCGAATCGATCTCCGGACGAATACGGGTCGCAGCCACCGATCGTGAAGACTCCGTGCTTGCGTGCGTTGTTCAGGACGTAGAGCAGGGCGTTGCGAACCTGGCGCGGTGTCTCGAGGACCTCGACATGGAACCGGTCGGCGAAGAGTGGTCCGGATCGATTCCACTCACGGTTCAGCGTCATTGCGATCCGCACGGCGAGGCCCTTCATCCCGCGACCCAACGCGCGTGCGTCCGCGGCCTCGACGATCAAGTGCAGGTGTGTCGGTTGAACCGAGTAGTGGACGATAGGACAGTCGAACCGGCCCGTCGAGTTCGCGAACGACGTCAGCAAGAGTTCGAGGACCCGTCGGTCGCGCAGACTGCGTTGCCCGGAAACGAGCCGCATCGTCACGTGGGCCGGCGAGTACCGTGGGATCGCTGCGCGCTTTGCGTGCGACACGAGCGCGCTCTCGCCGCGAGGCGGGCGACACGCGCCGGCCCGAGGTCCGCCGCGACGAAAGCTCGTGGTCTGCTGCATCGGCTTCGCCCGATTCGAGCCCCTGGAGCCTGTACGGCGCGGCATGATGGCCTCCTCGATCGGGAGACGAACGGCCAGGCCATGGGTCGCGGGCAATCTCGGTGAAATCGCGCCGCCGCGGCCAAGGAACAGCCGAGCAGCGCCCGACATGCGGCTCCGATGTCATTGGAGTCGTCGACTCGGCTCCGATCGCCAGAGTTCACCGATCCCGTGCCCGCGATGCCTCGAGCGCACGGCCCTCGGCAGACACGGTCATGTTCGACGAGCGATGACTGCGCGCGTGAGGTGCACCAGCCGGGCCACCCTCACGCCCGCTTCGTGCCCACCCACAGGCCGTCACCGATAGGCACGATCAACGCGCGGAACCGGGTGTCGCGTGCGAGCTTCTCGTTGAAAGCCTGGATCGCGGGAGCTTCGCGGTCCGCGGGCTTCGCGTCGAGCACTTGCCCGAACGCGAACGCATTGTCGACGAGAAGGAGGCCGGAGGGCCGCAGGATTCGCGCAGCGTGCTCGACGTACCCCGCATATCCGCCCTTGTCCGCGTCGAGAAACACCGCGTCGACGCTCGTGTCGGGAATCGTCCGCAAAACGTCGTCACCGCGACCTTCGTGAACTTCGATGCGCTGCGCGACGTCGCTCTTCGCGATCCAAGCGCGCGCGAACGCGGCGTGTTTCGGCGAGAGTTCGATCGTGCGGACGCGACCACCTGCTTGGAGCGCGCGCGCCATCCAGATCGCGGAGTAGCCCGCGAGCGTCCCGACCTCGACGACTTCGCGCGCGCGAGCCGCGGTCAGGAGGACCTGCAGGAAACTTCCCTGCTCGGGCGGCACCCAGATCGTCGGGATGAGGGCTTCGCGCGCCGCGTTCTTCAGGTCGCGGAGGAACACGTCGTCCGTCGTCGTGCGCGCGGCGAGGTACTCGAAGAATGCGTGCGGAACCCCGTTGGAGCCTTCGGACACGGATCACGCTCCTCGACGCGGGAGTACGAACGGACGCGCGTTGCCGCCGGCGCTCGGCCACGTGCCGTAGTGGAGCCCGCGGCCGTACACGGGTTCGAGCGTTTCGCGCACGAGCACGCGCTCGGGTGATCCATCGGCGACGACCAGACCTATGTCGAGCAGGACGAGGCGCGTCGCGTATTGGCTCGCGAGGTTCAAGTCGTGACTCACGACCGCGACGGCACGACCCGCGCACGTGAGGCGCGCGAGCAGGTCGAGCACTTGGATCTGGTGTTCGGGATCGAGCGCGTTCGTGGGCTCGTCGACGAGCAGCACGAGCGCCTCTTGGGCCACGGCACGTGCGAGCAACACGCGTTGACGTTGTCCTCCCGACAGTTCTTCCATGCTCCGACAAGCGAGATCCGCTGCATCGCAGTCGGCGAGAGCGCGCATGGCGACCGCACGATCCGCTCCACCGAGCGCAGTCCACCGCGCGACGTGCGCGTAGCGGCCGGAGAGCACGAAATCGGCCACGAGCACTTCGGGCAGCGCGGGCAAGTACTGCGGAACGAGCGCGATACGGCGCGCGCGATTGCGCGGCGCGTACGACTCGAGCGGCGCACCTGCGAGCGTCACGTGGCCCGCCGTGGGCGCGAGGATCCCGGCGAGAAGGCGCAACAGCGTGCTCTTCCCCGATCCGTTCGGCCCGATCACGAAGACCAGTTCTCCGGCCGAAATCGAGCAATCAACGCCGCGTACCGCGCGCACGGGACCGGCATAGTCGTAGGCCAGCGCGGAACCGCCGAGGATCGGCGCGCCGTTCACGTCGAGACCGAGACTGCGTCCCAGAGGAACGTCATCGGCTTCTCCACCTCGGGCGCGAGGCTCTTGTGCACCGGGCAAGTGTGCGCCGTCCGCTCCAGGATCTCGCGCGCTTTTGCGTCGAGACCTGTCGGCATCCGCAGTGTGAGCTCGAGCTTGCCGATGCGCCGCACCGGATCCGCGACCATGTGCTTCACGACGCTGGCGG
>JAYTBY010000071.1:0-2208 GCA_043736755.1 Planctomycetota bacterium
TCCACAACGGTTTACATCGGAACCATGGCCTTGCTCGGCGCGCCGGAGCTGATCCGGTTGCGCGCGCACCTGACTCGAAGCGCGCCCTGACGCCGGTTCGGACACAGAAACCCCCACTCGTTGTGGCGAGCTAACCCCTGGACCTACAATAGGTAGCGTACGACGTTCCATTTCGCCGTCTTGCCACGGGTCGCCGTTGGCGGTTCCATCGGCCTCCCGGTGCGAGCGGGGGAGGAACGAGGGGGCAGAGGGCCCTCACACCCCCGAACTCGTGCGCGGACAAGGCCTTGGAAGTCTGCGGGTCCCCACGTTTCAGGACGTGGGCCCTGTCTCGACGCTCCCCCGATCTCGGAAGACACCCAGTGATTCCCTCCTCGCTCGTGAAAACAGCCCGCCCCGCGGAGCCCCGCACTGACGTGGACGCCCTCGCCGAACTCGAGTCCATCGCGCCGCCGGTGGACCTGCCGGATCCCGACCTGACCGAGAACGCGACGACGGTTCTCTCCAAGCGCTACCTCAAGAAGGACCCGAACACCGGCAAGGTGTGCGAGACGCCGCGCGAGCTGTTCTGGCGCGTTGCGACACACATCGCGAAGGGCGAGATGTTGTTTCCGGGCGGTACGCCGACGCGCGCGCTGGCCGTCGCACGCGAGTTCTACGGGCTCATGGCGAAGCGGCAGTTCATGCCGAACAGCCCGACGCTCATGAACGCGGGCCGCGAGATGGGGATGCTCTCCGCGTGCTTCGTCCTCCCGGTCGAGGACTCGATCGAAGGCATCTTCGACTCGATCAAGGCGACCGCGCTGATCCAGAAGGCCGGCGGCGGCACGGGCTTCAGTTTCTCACGCCTGCGACCGCAGGGCGACCTCGTGCGCAGCTCCGGCGGCACGACGGAGGGCCCGCTGTCCTTCATCCAAGTGTTCTCGAAGGCGACGGACGCGATCCAACAGGGTGCGTTCCGCCGCGGCGCGAACATGGGCATCCTGCGCGTCGATCACCCCGACATCATCCGCTTCATCACGATGAAGGACGATCTCGGGATGCTGCAGAACTACAACGTGTCGATCACGGTGACGAACCGTTTCATCCACGAGCTGCGCTCGAAGCCGGACACGATCCACCAGGTCCTGAACCCGCGCACCAAGCAGTGGGCGAAGCTGGAGAAGCGCGACAAGGCGACGGACAAGACGACCGGTGAGTTCTGGACCGTCGGCGAGATTTGGAACCTGATCGTCGAACATGCTTGGCGCACCGGTGAGCCGGGCGTGGTGTTCATCGATCGCATCAACGAGAAGAACCCGATCAAGAACGTCGGCCTCATCGAGGCGACGAACCCGTGCGGTGAGCAGCCGCTGCACCCGTACGACTCGTGCAACCTCGGGTCGATCAACCTGGGCGTGCTCGTCCAGGGCGAAGGCCAGGACGCGCGCTTCGACTGGGATCGCTTCAAGGCGATCATCCACACGACCACGCGCTTCCTCGACGACGTCATCGAGGTGAACCGCTATCCGCTGCCGCAGATCGACAACATGTCGAAGACGACGCGGCGCATCGGCCTCGGCGTGATGGGTTTTGCTGACTCGCTCTACAAGTTGGGCATCGCCTACAACACGCAGGAAGGCTTGGCCTTCGGCGAGCGCATCATGCAGGTGCTGAACGACGAGTCGCACCTCGCCAGCGAGATCCTGGCCGAAGAACGCGGCGTGTTCCCGGCTTGGGAAGGCTCCGATTGGGAGCGCGCGGGTCGGCGGCTGCGCAACAGCTACACGACGACGGTCGCGCCGACAGGCACGATCTCGATCATCGCGAACTGCTCGGGCGGCATCGAACCGATGTTCAGCTTGGCCTTCATCCGTCAGGTGATGAAGGACGAGAAGGGCAAGCCGACCGTGATGCGCGAGGTCAACTACGTGTTCGAAGCCCAAGCGCGCCAGCGCGGCTTCTTCTCGGACTCGATGATCGACGACATCGTCGAGAAGGGCACGCTGCACCACCGCACGGACGTCCCCGACGACGTGCGTCGCGTGTTCGTGACCGCGCACGACATCACGCCGTACTGGCACATGAAGATGCAGTCGGCGTTCCAGCGCCACTGCGACAGCTCGATCAGCAAGACGATCAACTTCCCGCACGACGCGACGGCCGACGACGTGCGCCAGATCTTCGAGATGGCGATCGACGAGGACGTGAAGGGCGTGACCGTCTACC
>JAYTBY010000072.1:0-10895 GCA_043736755.1 Planctomycetota bacterium
GGGGTGAAAACCGTCGGGCCTGACGAGCCGTATGTGAACAGCACAAGTACGGTTCTGTGGGAGGCGCCCTCGGCAACGGGGGCGCCTACCCGATCGCGACGAGGCCGACGAGGCAGCGCGACGGCACGTTCCTCGGAGCGGCCGACTTGTTCAACAGGCTGCTAGGGCACGCTGACGAGGCGCGCCAAGCGCTCTCCGAGACCCAGGCTCGGACCCTTCTCTCCATCGTGCACGAGGAGACCCGCGAGGCCGCGCAGATCCGCTGCGAAGCGTGAGTCGGGCTCTCGACGAACCACGGGCGCGCGCAAGTTGACGCAGCGAACCACCGCTCGGTCGTCGGAGAGCATCCCGAGGCAGGGCACATCGCGATTGAGGAACTTGCGTGCCGCCCCGCGCAGACGCTCGGCGACGTCCGCGGCTTCGTCTGCCGACGCCGCGCGGTTCACGACGAAGCACGGATTGGATCGTGGATCGCGTTGGAGTAGGACTTTCAAGAACGCGTAGGCGTCCGTGAGCGCCGTGACATCCGGTGTGGTGACGAGGAGCACGCGTTCGCAGGCCGCCGCGAGCGCGACCGTTTGCGCCGAGATGCCCGCGCCCGAATCGACGAGGACCCAGTCGTAGTCGCGCTCGAGATCTCCGATCGCGCTGGCGACGAGGGACAACTCCCACGCTTCCAACGCGGCGACATGCGAGACGCCGCTGCCCGCCGGCAGCAAGTCCAGGTTCTTGCCGCATGACGCGACGACTTCGCGCGCCGAAGCACGCCCCTCGATGAGATCGACGAGCGAATGCTCAGGTGCGACGTCCTGCAAGATGTGCGCGTTGCCGACACCGAGATCGGCATCGACGATCAGCACGCGACGCGATTCGGCGAGGACGCTCGCGAGCGACGCGGTCACGACGGACTTGCCCGTTCCGCCCTTGCCACTCGCGATGCACAGCGATCGAGCGCGCGAGCCAGGTCCGGCGACGGGCCGACGGACGGGCACGGAGGACACCGCGGGTGCGCGGTGACCGTCCCAGTGGAGGATCCGCCGGGCGTGGTCCCAGTTCATCGAGCGCGTTCTCTGATCGCGGTCCGCATGCGAGCCCTTGCTAGGGGCATGGGACGGCTTGGAAAGTCCGATCGCAAGGGTTCAAGACGCGCGGTTGGTTCCCCCAGGACGCAGCCGCAAGTGCTTGTCCGACCAAGACCTTCGGCGGGAAGGGGTCCCCGGCGGAGCCCAGGCGGGGTAGGGAGCGACCCGGAAAAGTTTGCGCGTTCCTAGGGAATAGCTACCCTACTTAAGATTCGGCCATCGAGCCCAGCTCGCGTCTTCCCGCCCCACATGGGGCAGGCGCGGTCTCGGGGCCCCGAGGCCCTGATTCCCCCATCGCCTCACAGCACGAGTCGCATCCATGAACAAGTTTCTCATGTCACTGCTCGTCGCGGGCTCCGCGTTCGCTATCGGGTCACAAGCCCAAGCCAACAGCCTCGACAAGCCGGGCAGCCTGCTGCTCTTCCCGTACTTCAACAACGGCACCGCGTCGACCACACTGATCACGGTCACGAACACGAACAGCGACTTCAACCAGAACGGCCAACTCTTCGCCGGTACGGTCGATGTCGAGTTCGTCTACATCGAGGACTCGTTCTGCCTCGAGTTCAACCGCACGCGTCGCCTGACGCCGAACGACACGCTCACCGTGTCGTCCTCCGCCGACAACCCGAACGCCCTGCGCGGTTACGTCTACGCGTTCGCCAAGAGCCCGACCACGGGCGCGGCGATCTCGTGGAACTGGCTCGAAGGCGACTCGATCATCTTCTCGCCGGTCCGCGCGCTCGTCACGAACGTGCCGCCCGTCGTCTACACGGCGATCGCCGCCAACGGTGCGAACACGGACGGCGACGGTGACGGTTTCCGCGACCTGAACAACGTCGAGTACTCGGCGAACGCTCAGGAACTGCACATCCCGCGCTTCGTCGCGTCGGCGGGCTCGAGCCTGATCATGATCGGCCTCACGGGCAGCGGCTTCCGCACGATCGTGAACTTCCTCGCGTACAACGACAACGAAGAGGCCTTCTCCGGCCAGGTCCAGTTCGATTGCTGGGACTACAAGTTCCTCCAGGACATCTCGGGCATCTTCACGGACAACTTCCTCGAGAGCACGAACGACAACGCTCTCGAGACGGGCGTCAACAACAACGAAACGGGCTGGCTCCGCATGGTCGGTTCGACGGCCTTCTCGAACACGCAACAGCGTTCGAACCCGGCGTTCCTCGCCGTGCGCGTCGACACGTTGGTCTTCGCGTCGCTGCCGTACGGCATCGGCACGAACACGAACGGCGACCTGCTCCCGCTCGGGCCGTTCCACGACACGAACTGATTCGTGATTCATCGGACGCCTAGGCGTCCTCTGAACCGAGGGCGGTGCGCAAGCGCCGCCCTCGGTGTTTTTCACGCCGGCTGGGTCAGCATGCCGGCGGTGTCGTGACGCCGGCCCTCGAGCCACGCCGGACCGGGTCAGGCGTCGCCGCGGAGAACGGCGAGCTCGTCCGCGGAGAGGAGCGGTCCGCTGGGCATGAGGGATGTCCGCTGGTGGACGATTTCACGCTCTTCGGCCGCGTCCACCGCATCCGGATCGAGCGCGAGGTAGCTCGCCAATGCGCCGGAGAGCACGCGCTCGACGTCGCCCTCGCCGTCGATCCAGAAGCGCTCACCACCAGCCTCGGCCTCGAGTCGACCGCGCGACGCACGCAGCTGGACCAGCGCGACCTGCCCGCTGCGCCAGACGATGGAGCGCGCGGCGCCCACAGCGCGCGCCTCCGGGTCGATGCGCGGCAAACCGGCGAGCACACGATCGACGAAGCCACGCGCCGCCGGGTCGAGATCGGCGTCCCACGTGGCACCGGGAATCGTGGAATCCGTTCTCAGGCCCCGGCGAACCTCGACGAGGTCCCCGCTGCCGCTGCGCGCGCTGCGTACATGTCGAGCGACGAGGACACGCAGATCGCTCGTGCGCAACGCAGCCAACGCCGAGAGCGTCGCGTCCGTCGGATCCTCGAGCACGAGAACGACGCACGTCGCGAGCGATTCGTCGGCACGGATGCGGCGCGCGAGGAGATCGCCGTGCGAGTCACACCAGGCGAGCGCGTCGATCGCGAGAAGAACGGCCTCGTCACCGGCACCCACGAGCGCCAGGATCGCCCGACCTTCGCCGTCGACGCCCACGTAGCGAGCCGTGCGCGGTGCGTCGGGAGCGCACCCGATGCGCGGTGCGGGCTCGAGGACCAGATCTTCGTCACGGACATCGAATCCGCCGAGTGCGAGCGCGAGATCCGCGACTTCGCTCCGACGAACTTCGGCCTGTTGCGGCGACTCCATGCACGCAGGATGCACGACGCAGCACGGCCGCGGAAGGTCCTAAGAGCCCCTTTCAGAATGAGGCGACCCGTCGAAGGCTGCATCGAATCGAGCAAGGCACACCGACGAGGCGTATTCGCCGCGCAGTACTCCGAGGATGCGTAACGCCGCGAGCCCGGTTCGAGGTGGCCCTCGGCGGGTCGCCTCATTCTGAAACAGGCTCTAAGTGTTCAGTTGCGCCGCGGAACGCGTCCGGCGGCGAGCGCTGCGCGCTGGATCGCCGCGGGCAAGGCACGCTGTCGCCCGGACGACGCGACGGGAACCTTGCTGCGCTGAACCTGCGCCAGCGCGAGCGACAGGGCATCGGTCGCATCGAGCGGGAGATCGAGTTCGGCGATGCCGAGCACGGTCGCGACCATCCGTGCGACCTGGCGCTTTTCCGCCGCGCCGTGCCCGACGAGAGCCTTCTTCGCGACGGCCGGCGGCATCTCGACGACCAAGGCCCCGATTGCCGCCGCGCAAGCGAGGGCGACGCCGCGACCCTCACCGATCCGCAGGGCCGAGCGCACGTTCTTCGAGGCGAACGCCTGCTCCACGACGACCACGGTGGGTGCGAGCTTCCCCATCAGTTCGTCGAGGCCGCGCCGCAAGTGCGCCAAGCGTTCAGGGACTCCGAGCTTCGCCGGTGCGCGCAAGACGCCGGCCGCGTAGAGCCGCGGGCCGCGTGCGCCGTCGACGACCGCGCCGTATCCGATGACGCGGGTGCCTGGGTCGATGCCCAGGACGACGAGTGGACGCGGAGATCGTGTCGTGGCCAAGCGCGGACGCTTCCCGAGCGCCCGCTCGGAACCCTACGCTCTCCAACCAGCGTGCAACAGCGCGCACCAACATGAGCGCAGAGAAGAAGGGGCTGCCTTGGACGAGTGCGCTCGTCGTCGCCGCTGGCGGCTCGACGCGCATGGGCGGCGCGTCGGTGCGCAAGCCCTTCCTCGTGCTGGGTGCGCGCACCGTGCTCGAGCATGCTTGCGCCGCCTTCGACGTCACGCCCGCGGTGCGCGAGATCGTGATCGTCGGACACCTCGAGGACCTCGATCGGATCCGCGCCCTCGCTGCATCGTCGGCCGCGCTGCGCAAAGTGCGCGCGATCGTCGCGGGCGGTGAACTGCGCACGGACTCGGTGCGAGCCGGCGTGCGCGCGACGGCGCCGGAAGCCGAGCTGGTAGCGGTCCACGATGCCGCGCGACCGCTCGTGACCCGCGAAGTCGTCGAGCGCGCCCTCACGCTGGCCGCTCTCGAAGGGGCGGCACTGGTCGCCATTCCCGTCGTGGATACGGTGAAGACGTCGTCCGACGGCGTGCGCGCGGAAGCGACGCTCGAGCGCAGCGTGCTGTGGGCCGCGCAGACGCCGCAGGTCTTCCGCCGTGAGCTCTTGCTCGAGTTCCTGGACCGCGCCGCGCGCGAGGGATTCCGACCAACCGATGAAGCCGCGCTGCACGAGCGCTACGCCGGACCGATCCCGATCTCGCGCGGCTCGAGCGCGAACGGGAAGCTCACGACTCCGGAGGACGTCGCGGTCTTCACGGCACTGCTCTGTTTGCGCGCCGAGGAACACGCATGACGATTCGCGTCGGTTTGGGATTCGACATCCATCGCTTGGTCGCCGGCCGAGAGTGCCGATTGGGCGGCATCGTGCTGCCGCACCCGACGGGCCCGCTCGGCCACTCCGATGGCGACGCGGTGCTGCACGCGATCGCGGACGCCGTGCTCGGTGCGGCCGGGCTCGACGACATCGGGACGCTCTTCTCGGACCGCGACGCGCGCTGGAAAGATGCGGATTCAGCGGCACTTCTCGCCGAATGCGTCGCGCGCGTGAGAACGGTCGGTTGGCGCGTAGAGAACGTCGACGTCGTCATTGCCACCGAGGGTCCGCGCATCGCACCGCATCGAGCTGCAATGCGCGCGCGGATCGCGGAGCTACTCGACGTCGCGGCAGACGCCGTCAACGTGAAGGGCAAGACGCTCGAAGGTCTCGGCGCACTCGCAGCCGGCGCGGGAGTCGCAGTGCAAGCCGTGTGTCTCTTGGAACGCGACGGCTGACGGGCGTCGCCCCCCCCCCGTGATGAATGCACGGGGTCTCGCGTCGCACAACGACGCCACTCACATCGGTCAGGCCGTGAGATCGGCTTCTCTAAGGAGTGGCGACCAGCACTTCGTCCGCTGAATCGGGCGCGCCGCCCAGCGCCTTGTAGAGCGCCACGGTTTCGCGCGCGACCGATGCGCGGCTCGCGACGAGATCGGATTCGGAGGTCAACACAGCACGCTGCGAATCGAGCACGTCGAAGAAGTCCACGATTCCCTGCGCGTTCAAGTCGCGCGCAAGAGTGAGCGCGCGTCGGCTCGCAGTCGTCGCAGCTTGAAGTCGGGCCTCGCGCTCGCGCTCACGCGCGACGCTCACGAGTCCGTCCTCGACTTCGCGCACAGCGCGGAGAACCGCGGCCTTCCACGTCAGAGCGGCTTGCGCGCGACGAGATTCCTGCGCGCGCAGGTTCGCGCGCAACTCGCCTCCACGGAACAGGGGCGCGAGCAGACCGCCGCCGATCGACCAGGCGTTGCTCCCAGCATCGAAGAGGTCACTCGCGGAACTGCCTACTTGTCCGAACGAAGCGGTGAGCGAAAGCCGCGGGTAAAGATCGGCCGTAGCAACCGCTGTCAGCGCCGTCTCGCGGGCCAACTCGCGCTCGGCGCGTCGCACGTCGGGGCGCCGACGCACGACGTCGATCGGAAGACCCGCCGCGACGAACGCTGGGACACTGGGGATCGCCAGCGGTACTCCGAGTTCGTCGACAAGATCGCCGGGCAAGCCACCGACGAGCACGCCGAGGCGATGGATCGAGGCGCGCGCGCGACTCTCGAAAGTCGGGATCGAGGCCGAAGTGGTCTCGACCAAAACTTCGGAACGCGCGACGTCCAGCTCGGGCGAGAATCCAGCCTCCGCGCGCGCGCGCGTGAGCACGAGCGTGTCCACCTGCGTGGCCAAGTTCGTGCGCAGGATGGTCAGTTGCTCCTGCGTCTCGCGGAGTACGACGTACTCGCGAGCCACTTCGGCGCACAGCGAGACCAGTGCATCCTGGCGTGACTCCATAGCGCTACCGACCGCCGCATCGGCTGCTTCCACGCCCGCGCCCAGACGGCCGAACACGTCGAGTTCCCACGACGCGTCGAAGCCGACTTCGAGGAGTGAATAGTCGCTCCCGCGCTGGAACGCGCCGTTGTCGCTCGGACCGTTACGCGAAATCGCAGCGCGAGCGTCGAGCGAAGGCCGCGAGGGACCGACCGAGGCGTCGCGCACGGCTCGCGCTTCGAGCACGCGTTCCCGCGCGATCGCGAGGTCGACGTTGCCGAGGATCGCGCGCTCGATCAAGGCGTCCAGCGTGGCGTCACCGAAACTCTGCCACCAACGTGCGTCTGCCGCGGCTTCCGCGCTCGCCTCCGCCTCGACGAAGCGGCTCGGAAGTTCGAGCTCGGGCTCTTCGTGTCGCGGTCCGACGCGACAGGCACAGAGTCCCGACACGACCGCGAGTACCCACGCGGGTTTCGAGCGCATCAGCGCACGGCTCCGCTCGCAGCGCTCGGAACTTCGATGAAAACGTCCATCTGTTGACCGACGTAGACGGGCAGTTGCTTCGGATCGAACCGGAAGAGGACTTGCAAGACGCGCGTGTCGACGCGTTCGGTGCTCTCGCCGGTGAGCGACCGTTTCGGAATGACGAACGGGTCGATGCGCACGAACTCGAGCCGTGTCGAGAGGTCTCGATTTCCGCGCACACACGCTTCCGCTTTCGCGCCGGAGCGGAGACGCCACACGTCGTTCTCGTCCACATCGACGCGCACATGCAGGACCGAGATGTCGCCGAGCAGCATCAGCGGTGTCGCGAGCACGCCCGCAGGCGCGAACTCGCCTTTGCGGACACTCACTTGGAGGACGGTCCCAAAGATCGGGGCCCGCACGACGAAACGGTCGACTTCGACGCGGGCCGCGTCGACCTCGGCGCGCGCGGCCGTCACGCGCGCTTCCGCGACGGCGAGTTCGGGCGCCCACGCGCCGGCCTGGAGCTTCGCCAGCTCGGAACGAGCTGCTGTGGCGCGTGCATTCGCGGTTGCCACGGCGAAGCGGCGGCGATCCCACTCCTGGATCGCCAATGCGCGCTTGTCCGCCAGCGAATCCGCGAGGGAAAGTTGCTTCGATGCGTCGGCGAGGAGCGATTCGGCTTCGACCACGCGGGCTTCGGCGACGGGCAGGTCTTCCGCGCGCGGGAGAGCGCGCAGGCGCGCAACGTCCGAGTTCGCTTGCGCTAGCTGGGCCTCTTTGACCACAAGTAGTGCCGCGCGATCGCGGTCGTCGATGCGAAAGAGTGGCGCGCCCGCGTTCACCGAGTCGCCGACCGCGACCTCGACCGCGGCGACGACGCCGGCGACGGGCGTTCCGACAGCGATGTTCTGCGATCGCGCTTCGACGATGCCTGCGCCCGCGATCACGTTCGCGAACGGCGAACGCGCCGGCTCGGCGACGGGCTTCGCCGGGATGACGGGCTTCGAACCCTGGGCCACCGTGTGCACCGCGAACGCGAAGCCCAGGATGGCGAGGAGCGGCAGTGCGTACTTGAGGATCATGAGCGCCTTCCCGCGGACAGCGGTTCCGCGGCGTTTTCTTGGATGCTCTCGATACGGCCATCGTCCATGCGGGCGATGCGGTCGGCGAAGTGGAACGTGCGCGAATCGTGCGTGACGATGACCAGCGCGCGCCCAGGCGCGATCGCGACGTCGCGCAGGAGCGACATGACGCGTTGCCCAGTGTCGGCGTCGAGTGCGCTCGTCGGCTCGTCACAGACGACGAGCTTCGGGTCGTGGACGAGCGCGCGCGCGATTGCGACGCGCTGCTGCTGTCCGCCGGAGAGTTGTGACGGACGCGCGTGCGGGCGATCGGACAAACTGACGCGTTCGAGGGCCGCGTGCGCGCGCTCCAGGGCATGGGCTCGGCGCTCGCCCAGGATCAGCAGCGGCACCGCGACGTTCTCGACGGCTGTGAGCGCGGGCAGGAGGTTGTAGGCCTGGAAGACGAAACCGATCGAATGGCCGCGGAATGCGGTGCGTTTCCGCTGAGGTAGCGCCGCCAAGTCCTCGCCGAACACCACGCACGTGCCGCCGCTTTGATCCAGGATTCCGGCGATCACCGAGATCAGCGTCGTCTTGCCGCATCCCGACGGGCCGACGAGCATCAGGAGCTCGCCGGTCCGCACGTCGAGGTCGACGCCTCGCAGCGCATGGACCGCGGATCCACCTTCGCCGTAGACCTTGGTCACGCCGCGGCAGACGACGGCCGAGTTGTCGGATGTGTTCATGATCAGCCTCGGAACACGATCGCGGGTTCGAGCTTCACGACTTTCTGGATGCTGATCAGCGCCGCGAGCATGCAGATGAGCGTCACCGATGCTGCGGTCACCGCGAGGATCTGCCAGGGCAGGCGGAAGGCCAGCTCCGAGTTCCTCGACAGGATGCCGAACATCGCGGCAGCTCCGACCCCCAAGCCATAGCCGATGAGACCGACGAGCAAGGCCTGCAGCAGGATCATGCGCAAGAGCGTCCCGTTCCCAGCCCCCATCGCCTTGAGCGCCCCGAACTGCTTCAAGTTGTCGAGCGTGAAGTTGTAGAAGGTCTGGCCGGCGATCGCGGTGCCCACCAGGAATCCGAGCAGCACGGCGATGCCGAAATTGATCGGAATCCCTGTGTATTTCATGAAGTAGAGGACGGTCTTCCACTTGAAGTCCTCGCGCGTCTCCGCTCCGAGGCCGGTCGCCGCGCGGATACGCGTACACAGCTCGTGTGGATCGACTCCCGATTTCGCAGCGACGAGGACGAACGACAGGAGCTTCCGCTCGCGCGGGGCAAACCGTGTGGCGCGCGAGTAGGTCGTGTAGACGACCGGCTGGGATTGGAACGTGCGCTGAACGCGACAGATCCCGACGACGATGGCGCGATGGTCGTTCAACTCGAGGACGTCACCGACTTGGAGCGGCGTGCTCGGTCCGCCCTCGAACATCGGCGGGTTCGCGAGCTTCCCGACGGCCGCGTACTCGTCGACGATGACGCCGTCGGCACGCCTCAGGTCCTCGACGCGACCATCGACCATCTCGGGCGGGCCACCGATCAACGTCGCATCGTCGAGCCCAAACACGTTGCAGGTCTGGAAATTCCCGTTGGAAAGGCGGGCTTTCAGCAGTCCCTTGTAGAGCGGAACAGCCCACTCGACACCGTCCACTCCTCGCACGCGGTAGAGCTCGGTGTCCTGCAGCGGTTTGATGTCGTCGATGAACTGCACCTTCGGATCCATGACCCAGACATCGGGCTGGCCGAGGTCGGAGATCGATCCGTAGGTCCGCGTCATGATCCCCGTGAAGATCGCGAGCTGCTGCGTGATCAGCAGCGACGCGAACGTGATTCCGACGATGATGCCGATGTACTTGGCGCGGTCGCCGACCAGCATTTTGAGCGCGATGAGGTTCATCGAACCGCTTCTTTGTTCGACACCGAGGCCTGGATCCCGGCGATCGAGAAACGGGTCACGTGGAGCGCGAGAGCCTCGATCTCGACGGGTGTCGCCGGTTGGGCATGCCCCATCAACCGCAACACGGCTTGCGCGTGCTTGTAGAAGACGCACTGCGCGATGATCGACTGCGTGCAGCGCACTGCGTCCGCTTCACCGATGTGTCCGCGACCGATGCGCATCACGATGCCGCGCAAGTGTTCGTTCGTCGGCCGATGAACTGCGCGGACGAGTTGCTCGAGTGCGCCCGTCGGTTCGAACATCTCGCGCGACAGGATCTTCATCAACCACGTGGGCACGCCACCTCCGTAGAGACGACCGAGGAAGACGCGCAGGAACGCGGCGAGCTCGTCCTCGGGGTTCGCGAACTGCTCGGGCGCCGCGTGTGGGCGCGTGACCTCGGCGACCTCGATCGCGCTGGCGAGGAGCGCGTGGTAGATCCCCTCCTTGTCGCCGAAGTGGTAGTGGATCGAAGCGACGTTCGTGTTCGCGCGCTGGCAGATGTCGCGCACGGTCGCGCCACGGAAGCCGAGCTCGGCGAAGACGGCGCCGGCCACTTCGAGGAGTCGCCGACGGGTGTCCTGGTCGTCCGGTGTTGGGCCGTGGGCTGCTTCAAACATGTGTTTGAAACGACAGTTTGACGGCCCGCGGAGAAGGCGGCAAGAGGTTGCATGGAAGAAACTTGCGGCGGAAGTTCGGCGGACAACGCGGCCTGCGGCTGTGGTTCGGTCTGACCTCGCGATCCCAATCGGACCGCCTCGGACCCGAGCGCTTGAAGGACTCGACCTCGCGGCGCGGCGCCACCCGCCGCTCGTGGACGCGAGTGCGTGTGAGTTCTTCACGAGCATCGCTACGGAGCGGTCCGATCGGAGCAGTCCAACTCGCTGGGTGCGGGCGCGATTTCTTCCGGGCCGATCAGGCGGCGTTGAGTCGCGCGTACGCACCCT
>JAYTBY010000073.1:0-2205 GCA_043736755.1 Planctomycetota bacterium
GCACGTTCCTCGGAGCGGCCGACTTGTTCAACAGGCTGCTAGTGACGCCGCGCGGAGGCCGTGAATCCTTCGCTGGCTCCGAGGCGCGTTCAGCCACCCTCGGGGTGGAAGTCCTTTTCGAACCGTACCGCCGTCACGTTCCCACCCGTGATCACGACCTCGCACGGGGTGGTGAACGCGCACTGGAAGTTCTCCGGGAACGCGAACGTCGAGACGTGCGCGCCCTGCGGCATCGCGTCGACTTCGCGCGCGTTCGCGAGGTCGTCGCGCGGTTGCACGAGGAGGAGCTGCCGCGAACCGTCGTCTTTCGTGGCCAATTCGCGCAAGTGCTGAGCGCAGTGTGGGCAGCTCTGTCGCCAGAAGACGATGCTGCCTTCGACGGGCAACAGTTCCGGCGCGACCCACTGCGTGAGTTGCGTTTGGTCGATGATCGGTTTGCCCATCCACGAAGACGGATCCAGGAAGGCGTAGCGGATCTCGCCGGCCTCCGTGCGGACGACACCCGTCGCCGTGTCGATGACCACCAGTCCGTCGCTCGAACTCGAGGAACGGATGAGCAGCCACGGCGCGCTCCAGGAGGCTGCTATCGCGAGGACGAGCAGGAGCGCGGATCCGCTCTTCTTCCCGAGGTTCGACCACGGCCGCGCGGCGAGCATCGCAAGGAGCAGCGCGACGTCGATCCCGAGCATGAGCGTGGGCGGCATCTTGATCGCGCCGCCGCCGCAGCCGCAGGACTCCGCTCCGGCGATGACCATCGGCACGAGGATCGCAGCGAACACGGCGTAGATCGCCGTCAGCGGGAACCAACCGAGTCGCGGCTTCACGAGCGCGAGGAAGAAGATCGAGAACTCGAGAGCGATCGCGACGCGGAACGTGGTTTCGGGTCCGAACGGTGACGAGTCGCGCACGATCTCGGGCAAGCTCTGCGGATTGCCCTTGAAGAGCTTGAGCGCCGCCCACGCGACGAGCCAAGCGGCAGCCGCGTAGACGGCGATGCGGGCGAACTTCGTTCCGTGGTTCTTCGACTTCATGGGGGCTCCCGTGCGGGGTCGACGAGGATACGGACCCGTGTGCGGGTTACGAGTGACCTTCCCGCGTGTGAGGGCGGGTGCGCGCTCAAATCCAGGAGATGCGGGTCCCGTCGGCCAGCGAGGCCGAGGGCTGCGGCCAGGTGGCTGGAGTGCCAAACCACGAGAAGTGGGCCGGTTTCAGCCGCGACAGCGCTCCGAGTTCGAGCGCGTGCGAGTTCGCGGAACGACGGACCCCCAGGCTCTCGAGCATCGTGCTCGCCGCATCCGCGCGCGCGCGGATCCGAACGTGGATCGGGTCGATGCCGTACCACTCGGATCGCGCCGCGACGAACGTCGCACCGAAATCCAGAGCGATCGCGCGCAAGCGCGCGTCGAGTTCCAGGGCATCGGCCAGCACGCGCGCGCGCTCGATGCGCCGCGTCGGGAAGAGCAGCATCCGCACGGAGTGAAACCGCAGCGCACCGAGTTCGCGCAAGCTTGCGAGCGGCAGACCGACCATCACGACCCGCGACGATCGCGAGAGGCGTTCGACGATTGCTTGAATCGCGTTCGCAATCGGCTCGGGTCGCGACCCGTACGCGAGGTCGTTCCCCGCGTCCGCCAGCAGCGCGAAGTTCGGCGCATCGCGCCGCTCCTCGAAGCCCCAGAACGCTTCCGGCGCGATGCGGTCGAGACCGCGACCGAGCAAACGACTCGGGCCCAGGTAGGACCGGCCGCTTCCATGCGATGCGATGACTTCGAGCGGCGAGCCGAGTCGCCAGCGCGCTTCCCGCACGATCTCGGGGAGCGCCCGCCGCACGTTGCTCGCACCGAGGAGGAGGAGCCGCGCGTGCGGCTGTCGGTCAGGAGTGTCCAAGGCGCAGGAGCTCGTCCCACAAGACGCGTTCGCGTCCGAACACGGGGTCCCACGCCGCGACGAATGTCGCTCGACGCAGTTCGTCGAGCGCGCGCGCGCCGATCTCGCCCTCGAACAGCGCCAACTCCTCGTCACGCGCGGGATGTCCCGCGACGACCCGCGCGACATCGTCCTCGAGGGTCATCGGCTCTTCCGTGCCCGCGAGCGGCGGTTCATGCCCATCCCATGTGCGCACCTCGATCGAACGGGCAGCGGACCAGCTGCGCGCGAGCTCGGAACGCGCGAAGCCGATCACGAATGCGCGCTGGCGAACGCGAC
>JAYTBY010000074.1:0-4831 GCA_043736755.1 Planctomycetota bacterium
CTTCAAAAGCCTCGAGGTCTGGTTGCGCGAGAACAAGTCGGGGCTGCGCCAGCAGGGCCGCGAAGTCGACTACTTCGTGATCGGGCGCAAGGGGTACCAATACCTCACGCGCCGTGGGCGCAACGTCGAGCGCTTCCTGGCCGAACCGCCGCTCGAAAAGATCGACTACCGCGCCGCTGCACGCACTTCGAAAGTGCTCGTCGACGCGTTCCTGGGCGGGAAGTACGAGCGCGTCGTCGGCTTCTTCACGGCCTTCGAATCCGTCGTGCGCTACGTGCCGACGCGCATGCCGTTCCTGCCGATCGAGTCCGTTCCCACGGTCGCCGGCGTCAAGGAAGGCGCGGAAGGCAACCTGATCCTCGAGCCCGATGCAGCGACGATCTTCGACGCACTCGTGCCGCGCTACCTCGAGACGCGCATCTTCAACGCGCTGCTCGAGTCACTCACGAGCGAGTTCGCCAGCCGACGCGTCTCGATGAAGAACGCGACCGACGCAGCCAAGTCGATGGGGAACGCGCTGCGCAAGATCTACAACCGGAAGCGCCAGGAGAACATCACCAAGGAGCTGCTCGACATCGTCGGCGGCGCCGAGGCGGTGCGCTGACTTCGACACTTCCAAGGAGTGAGCGCAGGCCTGCGCTCGCGATCAGAAAACTCTCGATCCACCGCGACACGACCGCCACGACGTCCTCTCTGCCCGACGTCACGAACGCCAACACGACTCCCCGGACCTTGCCATGACGACGACACTGACGAAGGAAAACACAGGCTCGATCGCCCAGATCTTCGGGCCCGTCGTGGACGTGCGCTTCCCGGCCGGGAAGTTGCCGGCGATCTACAGCGCGCTGCGCGTGAAGACGCCGGCCGGCGGCGACGATCTCGTCCTCGAGATCTCGCAGCACCTCGGCAACGACATGGCGCGCTGCGTTGCGATGGCCTCGACCGACGGTTTCCGCCGCGGAATGGCCGTCATCGACACCGGCGCACCCATCTCGGTGCCCGTCGGCGAGCGCACGAAGGGCCGCCTCTTCAACTTGCTCGGCGTGCCGCTCGACAGTCTCACGAAGGGTGCGCTCTCGCCCGGCGAGACGTGGCCGATCCACCGCCCCGCGCCGAAGTTCGAAGATCAGGAAGCCATCTCCGAGGTCTTCGAGACGGGCCTCAAGGTCGTCGACCTCCTGTGCCCGTTCGCGAAGGGCGGCAAGATCGGCCTCTTCGGCGGCGCTGGTGTCGGCAAGACCGTCCTCATCCAAGAGCTGATCCGCATCACTGCCGTCGAGAAGGGCGGCTTCTCGGTCTTCTGCGGCGTCGGCGAGCGCACGCGCGAGGGCAACGACCTCTGGCTCGAGATGAGCGAAGCTCAGTACAAGACGCCCGACGGCAAGACGCAGAGCGTCATCGACAACGCCGTGCTCGTGTTCGGGCAGATGAACGAGCCGCCGGGCGCGCGTCTGCGCGTCGCGCTCTCCGGTCTGACGATGGCCGAGTACTTCCGCGACACGAAGGGGCAGGACGTCCTCTTGTTCGTGGACAACATCTTCCGCTTCGTTCAAGCCGGCTCGGAAGTGTCCGCGCTCCTCGGCCGCATGCCCAGCGCCGTCGGTTACCAGCCGACGATGGCCTCCGAGATGGGTGCGCTTCAAGAGCGCATCACGTCCACGAAGAAGGGCTCGGTCACGTCGATGCAGGCGGTGTACGTGCCGGCTGACGACATCACGGACCCGGCCCCCGTCGCGACCTTCGCGCACCTCGACTCGACGATCATCCTCGACCGCGCGATCGCCGAGCTCGGCATCTACCCGGCCGTCGACCCGCTGAAGTCGACGTCGCGGATGCTCGATCCGCAGGTCGTGGGCGAGGAGCACTATCAGGTTGCGCGCGAAGCGCAGCGGATCCTGCAGCGCTACGCCGACCTCAAAGACATCATCGCGATCCTCGGCGTCGAAGAACTCTCCGACGACGACAAGCAAGTCGTCATCCGCGCGCGCCGCATCCAACGCTTCTTCTCGCAGCCGTTCTTCGTGGCCGAGCAGTTCACGGGCACTCCGGGCGTCTTCGTCCCGCGCTCCGAGACCGTGCGCGGCTTCAAGGAGATCATCGAAGGCAAGCACGACGATCTCCCCGAAGGTGCGTTCATGTATGTCGGCTCGATCGACAAGGCGGTCGAGAAGGCGCGCAAGATGCAAAGTGCGAGCGGCTGATCCATGGTGACGCTCACATTGCGCCTGATCACTCCCGACCGCATCGCGCTCGACGAGATCGTCGACTCGGTGCGCCTCCCTGCGATCGGCGGGTCACTCGGCGTCCTGCCGCGTCACGCGCCCATGGTGGCCGCGCTCGACACAGGGCTCATCCGCTACAAGAAGAACGGTGCCGAGAGGGTGTTGTTCTGCGCCGGCGGATTCGCCGAGATGCACGGGAACACGTTGCGTGTGGTGACCCAGTCGTCGGAACGTCCCGAGGACATCGACGAAGCGCGAGCGCGCGCGGCCGAGAAGCGCGCTCGCGAGCGGCTCGATCGCACGCGGACGACGGGCAGCGATCCGCTGGATGTCGCGCGCGCCGAAGCGAGCCTTCGTCGCGCGCTTCTCCGGACCGAGGCGAAGGGCTACGCTGCGCGCGGCTGAAACCGGGTTCGGCGCCGCGTGCGCCGAGATCCCGGTTCGATGACCGCTCCGGGACCCGCGCCCGGCCCTCGGATCCGAGGGCCCAAGGCCGGTGTCCGTTCCTGCCGATCTTGTCGGCAATGAGTCCCACTGCACGCACCTTGAGCCCCACCCTTTCCGCTTCCGCCACCCGCGCCCCGACCGACTGGCGTCGCACACACACGTGCGGCGACCTGCGCTCGAGCGACGTCGGCTCCACCGTCACGCTGAACGGCTGGGTCGCCGCACGCCGCGACCACGGAGGCATCTACTTCGTCGATCTCCGTGACCGCTACGGCATCACGCAGGTCGTTCTCGGGCCGGAGCTCGCCGATGCGGTCAAGCTCGGTCCGGAATTCACGATCTCCGTGCGCGGTCAGGTCGTGGCGCGCGACGCGGCGAACGTGAACGCGGAACGATCGACCGGGACGATCGAGATCGTCGCCGATCGATTGGAGATCCTGTCGCGCTCGAAGACGCCGCCGTTCCCGATCGATGCCGAGGAAGAGGTCTCGCTCGAGACGCGCCTCAAGTACCGCTACCTCGACCTGCGCCGCACTGCGATGCGCGGGAACCTCGTGCACCGCTCGCGTTTCATCAACGCGATGCGACGCGCGTTCGAAAAGCAGAACTTCGTCGAGGTCGAGACGCCGATCCTCACGAAAGCGACGCCGGAAGGCGCGCGCGACTACCTCGTGCCGAGCCGCGTGCACCCGGGCGAGTTCTATGCGCTGCCGCAGTCGCCGCAGATCTTCAAGCAGATCCTCATGGTCGCGGGGCTCGATCGCTACTTCCAGGTCGCGCGCTGCTTCCGCGACGAAGACCTCCGCGCCGACCGTCAGCCCGAGTTCACGCAACTCGACATGGAGATGTCCTTCGTGGAGGAAGACGACATCTTCCGCACGTGGGAACAGGTGCTCCAGGAGACCTTCCGCGAAGCGATGGGCGTCGACGTCGCGATCCCGTTCCCGCGTATGAGTTGGCTCGAGGCGATGGAACGCTACGGTGTCGACAAGCCCGACGTGCGCTTTGGATTCGACCTGCAAGAGGCGGGACCGTGGGCCGCGACGTGCGAGTTCGGTCTCTTCCGCGACGCCGTCTTGAACGGTGGACGCGTCAAAGCGATCGTCGTCTCACCGAAGTACGAGCTGTCGCGCAAGGACGTCGAGGACGGCTTGACGCAGATCGCGAAGTCCGCCGGAGCCGGTGGACTCGCGTGGTGGAAGGCCGGGAAAGAAGGCGGCGTCGGACCGCTCGCGCGCTTCTGCAAAGGCGAAGCCGCCGCCGCGCTCATGGCGGCGATCGGTGCCGCGGAAGGGGACATGTGTCTCTTCGCCGCCGGTCCGCGAAACTTGGTGTGGAAGGTGCTGGGCGACATCCGCTCGCATCTCGGCAAGCGCTTCAAGCTCACGCAGCCGGGCACGTGGACGTTCACGTGGGTCACGCAGTTCCCGATGTTCGAGTGGGACGCGGACTCGAAGCGCTGGTTCTCGGCGCACCACCCGTTCACGGCTCCGGCCGACTGGGATCTCGGCGGTGCGGACGTGGACGCGAACTCGCCGAAGCTCGGCGACCTCTATTCGCGGGCCTACGACCTCGTCATGAACGGCTGGGAGCTCGGTTCGGGGTCCGTCCGGATCCACAAGTCCGACCTCCAGCAGCGCATCTTCACGATCCTCGGAATCGGGCCCGAGGAGCAGGAGCGCAAGTTCGGCTTCCTGCTCGAGGCCCTGTCCTTCGGCGCCCCGCCGCATGCGGGCTTCGCGATCGGTCTCGACCGCCTGACGGCGCTGTCGATGGGGCTCGACAACATCCGC
This sequence comes from Planctomycetota bacterium, assembly GCA_043736755.1. Classification (GTDB taxonomy): domain Bacteria; phylum Planctomycetota; class UBA1135; order UBA1135; genus JAEUHZ01. The sequence continues at coordinate 4,463 of JAYTBY010000074.1, forward strand.
GACATGATTGCGTTCCCGAAAACCGCGTCGGCCACCGACCTGATGTGCGACGCGCCTTCAATCGTGGATCCGGCGCAACTCGCCGAGGTCCACATCCGCACGTCTTTGCCCGCGAAGAAGCCTTGATGCGCGGGCCGGAGCCCCGGCGCGCGTCGCGGGAACTCGCCGGAGGTGGCGAGTTCGGCGCGGCTCTTCTATCTTCCTGGGGCGAGTTCCTGGCTGTCGGCGCGCGCCGCCGTCGCTCGAACCTCGCCCCTTCTCCGTCGACCCCTCGACGATTTCTTCGTTCCCAGAGAGACCAAGACTGAGTGACCCAGACCGACTATCGCTTCAACCGCCAGATCCGGATCCCCGAGGTTCGGCTCATCG
>JAYTBY010000075.1:0-10876 GCA_043736755.1 Planctomycetota bacterium
CCGGGATCACGCTCGTGCCTTGGATGTAGAGCGCGGACGAGTTCGGCATCCCGCCGCCCGCGAGCACGAGTCCGTCCTGGGAGATCTGTGCCGAGCCGCTCGCGCGCAGCGTCGGAGCCAGGCCGAACGAGTTGAGGCAGCCCGCTTGTGCTGCGGCCGCGCTCGTGTTGCCGCACGGACACGCGGTGCCCGAACCGTCGCCGAGGCAGGTGGGAACGCCGCTGACGCTGCAATTGCGCCAGGCCTCGACGCTCCCCTGCGATTGGACGGCGGCGAGATCCTCGTCGCCGTCGTCGTCGAGATCGGCACGCGTGAGGCCGAGCGTGAGCGCGTCGAGGGGAATCACGAGCGGTGCGGCAAACGCGCCACCGCCGAGGTTCTGGAACACGCTCAGATTCCCGCTCGCGTTCAACACGGCGAGATCGACGCGCCCGTCCCCGTCGAGATCGACGGCACGGACGGAACGCGGCGAGGAGCTCGACGGAAGGAGCGTCGGCCCCGGGTACGCGCCGGTGCCGTCGTTCCACAGGAGAACGACTCGGCTCCCGGCACCTGTCGAGAGCGAGAAGGCATCGGCCACCGCCCAGTCGAGATCACCGTCGCCGTCGAGGTCGGCTCCATCGACATCGCTCGGGTAGAAGCCCGCGCTCCACGGGACGCGCGGCGCGAACGTCCCGCCGCCCACGTTGCGCAAGACGGAGACCGTGCTCGCGCCGTACTCGGCGACGACGAGATCGAGATCGAGGTCACCGTCGACGTCACCCACGTCGACGACTTGGCACTGCGAGCCGACGGGATGCGGAACCGGCGCGGCGAAGACGCCCGTGCCCGTGTTGAGGCGGATCGAGATCGTCGGGCTCGCGAACGCATCGCTCAGCGTGACGAGGTCGAGGTCGCCATCCTGGTCGAGGTCTCCGGAGACGATCCAGCGCGTCTGCTCCACGGCGGGTGTCGTGACGGGCCCCGAAAACACTCCGCCCGGCTGTTGGAAGTACAACCCGAATCCCGCGTTCACGTTCGCGGTGGCGAGATCGGCGTCGCCGTCTCCGTCGAAGTCCCCGCTCGTGATCGACAAGCATGCGCCGGGCGCAGGCAGCGTCGGACCGGGCGTGAAACCAGCCATGCCGTCGTTCCACAGGATCGTCACGCCGCTGGGTATTCCCCGCGCCGCCGCGAGATCGAGATCGCCGTCGCGATCGAGGTCGGCGGCCGTGAGCGCATAGGCTTCGGGCACGATCGGGAACGTCGTCGCGGACTCCAGACAGATCTGCGCGGCACTGACGGCGCTCGTGGAGGCGAGGACGAGGGCGAGAACGGACGCCCGGATGCTGGAACGCGAGGTTGAGTTCGAATCGATCATGTGGGGTGTCCCCTGGGGTGCGCGCGACGCGACGCGCTCGCGCTCGCGCTCTAGCCTACTCCGAGGGCCGGGTCACGGCCCGCGGCCCGACATGCACTCAAGCGCGCGACGCCGGGAGCAGAACGCCGGGCGCGCCCGCGTCGGCTTCGTCGCCGAGTCCGCCGGCCCACGCGCGCACGACGCGTTCGCCGTCTTGGAACGCTTCGAGTCCGCACGTGAACGCGAGACCGTGCTCGCGTGCGTCGAAATCGGGCGGCAAAGGCACGCGCACGCCGCGTGCGCCGCGAAACACTCGGTCCTCGAGTCGCACGACGACGCGCGGATCGTGCAACGGTCCGGGCGACTCCAGCGCCACGACGAGGTGACGCGCGCGTCGGCGCAGCACGAGCGTCGCCGCGTTCTCCTTTGGTCCATCGCGCAGCAAGAACGCGCGCCGCGGAATCGCGTCGGCGATGGCGATGCGCACGCGCGCGACCGGCGCTTCGAAATCGACGTCGCCCGCGGCACGACCCGGACCTTTGCGCCAGGCGAGACGCGCGACGACGAGTGGATCGCCGCCGGGACGACGCGCACCGCCGGACAGCGCGAACTCGACGCGTTCGCTCGCTCCGGGCGCGAGCTCGAACGCGCGCGGCAACCCCGTGACGTCGAAAACGCCGCGGCGCACGAGGAACCCGACTTGGACGCGGACTGCGAACGCGAACGGGTTCGCGACGCGCGCGGACGTCGTCCACGAACCACTCCAATCGCCGACGAGGAGACTTTGGGGCTCGGGCGCGACTTCGAGCGGCGCGATCCCGACCGGCCACGCACCGGCGTGATCGGGCGCGAGTTCGAACAACTTGCGCGCAGCGAGCGCACGTCGCGGTTCGCGTGTCGTGAACGCGTGCAGGCCAACGCGGTGCGCGCGCAAGAGATCGTCGGGCGCGTCGACGTCGAGGGACCAACGTTCGAGCGGCCAGTCCTCGCCCGCAATCTCGGCACTCCACGCAGCGACGGGGGACGCCAACGCGGCGATCCGATCCTCGCGCACACGTTCGAGCAGGCGTTCGTCGAGTTCGCGCGCTAGCGCCATCGCCGCGAGACCCGCATCCCGCGCTGCGAGCACGTCGACGCGCTCGTCGAGTGCAACGCGCAGCGAAACGCGCGGCGCGAGCTCGCGCACGATCTCGGCCAACCGTGTGACGGACTGCGCGCCGTGGAGACGCACCAGAAGGTTCGACGCCGGGCCGTGGAGGTCGGCCAGTTCGAGAAGCTCCTCGGCGAGCAGGAGTTTCTCCCCGCGAAATCGCGCCTGAAAGCTGGCGCCCGCGTCGAGGTCCGCGAGCTCCGTCCAACGTTTCTCGAGGAGGATCCCGTGACCGTTCGTCGTGCGCTCGAGGCTGGCATCGGCGTGGACGACCATCTCGCCGCTCGCACACGACCGGACATCCGCCGCGATACCGTCGAGGCCCAACGCGAGCGCCGTCGCGAAGCCCGCGCGCGTGTTCTCGGGCGCTTCGAGCGGAGCGCCGCGCGCGCCCAGGACGAACGGGGGGCGCGTGGCCAACTCGTGTCCCCTACTCGAACGCGACGAGGACCGCGCTACTCGGCCGGACTTCGCCGACTCGCGCGACGAGGACGTCGCGTGCACGGAGTTCGGCCTCGAGCTGCGCGGCACGCGCTGCCGGAATCGCGATGAGGAGTCCGCCCGACGTCTCGGCTTCGAAGCCGAGGGCCACGAGCGCGGGATCGATCCCAGAACGAATCGACACGACGTCTTCGAGCGCCGCGCGGTTCTTCTTCGATCCACCCGACATCACGCCGGCACGCGCGAAGTCGAGCGCGCGCTCCAGCAGCGGCACACTCGCGAGCTCGATCGCGAGGGTCACCTTCGAACCGCGCGCCACGTTGCGCGCATGCCCCGCAAGGCCGAAGCCCGTGATGTCTGTCGCCGCGTGCGCGCGCGCCGCGTTCATCGCCAACGCGCCGCGATCGTTGAGTTCGGCCATCTGCTGCGCCGCGGGGAGCAGATCCGCCCACGCGATCTTGGCCTGCTTGCCCGCCGTCGTGAGCGCACCGGTCCCGATGCGCTTCGTGAGGTAGAGGACGTCGCCGATCTTGGCCCCGCTGTTCGCCGTGACCGCGCGACGGTCGACGAAGCCCGTGATCGCAAACCCAAAGAGCGCCTCCGCGCTTTGGATCGTGTGGCCGCCGACGACCATGGCGCCGGCCTCGCGACACTTCTCGAAGCCGCCGCGGAAGATCTCGGCGGTCCACTCCGGCGCGAAGTCCTTCGGAATGCCGGCCAAGTTGAGCGCCGTGAACGGACGGCCGCCCATCGCATACACGTCCGACAGCGAATTCGCGGCCGCGATCGCGCCGTAGTAGTACGGGTCGTCGACGACGGGCGGGAAGTAGTCGACCGTCTGCACGAGTGCGAGGTTCGTATCCGCGGGCAGACCCTCCACCCCCCCGAGTTCGACGACGCCAGCGTCGTCGAACGACTCAGGACCCACGATCATCCGGCCATCACCTTGGCCGTCGAGGCCGCGCAGCACGTGCGCGAGCTGCCCAATGGGCATCTTCGCGGCTCAACCCGCGCAGTTGGCGTAGTCGGTGAGTCGCTTCGGTTGCATGTCGCTCATGTGCCCGACGTTAGCACGGACATCACGAGTTTTCCCGTGATCATCCGCGACCGTGCGGAGTTCGGGGCGTCCTCCGATTGGAAGGGAGTTGTTCCCGTCCATCCGAAGTCCACGAACGAGCAGGATCGCCATGAACACAGCCATCCGTCACACCCTATTCGTCCTCGCGCTGGTCGCTGCTGCGCCCGTCGCGTCAGCCGACTGCCCCAACCAACGCGCCGAGAATCGTGAAGGGCACTGGGTGACGAGCACGACCGGCTCCCGCTGCCGTCGGATCTTGAGCGTCTTCGGCATGACGATCGGACTGGGCTCCAGTTCTTGCCCCGACGCGAAGTTCTACTACCCGCCTCGCCGCGATTGCATCGCGGTCCCGAACTCGAACACCGATTGCGAGACGGTCGGCCAGGTCGCGATCCTGGCCTACACCTGCGCCTGCTCGACGATCGTCGAACTCGACCTCGGGATCATGGAACAGGATTGCACGTGCACGCAGGGCGCGAACGCCGGGCTGTTCGACGACCACGAAACCGTGGGCTGCGCCGAGTAAGGCGCGGAAGAGGAGCAGAACCATGAAGACCCTCACGATCCTCCTGCTGGGCCTCGTCCTCGCAGGTTTGTGGTTCCTCCTCGTGAACGAATCGAACTCTTCGGAGGTGGCACCGATTCACACGGGTGAACGCGCGCCGATGGCCTCCGACGAGCTCGATCTGGAACTTCGTGGCGCGGACGCGAGCGCTCGCCAGGGCGCCGCACGACAGGCGGAGGGCGATCAGCCAGGACCGGTTGCGGCCGACGAGATCGATCTCGAAGCCCTGCTCGCAGCGATCGCGCGAGCGGAGGCGCGCGGCAGTGCAGCGGAGCTCGAAGCCCTCCTCCTGCAAGTCATCGCGAACCAGGAGCGACTCGCTGAAGTGTCGTTCCTGCTCACCGCGACTGCACCGGAGCCGTCTGTCGTGGTGCGACGTGGTGGCACGATAGCCATCGCTGTCGCCTTCGCACGCTGGTCGCGCGGGAGTGGACCCGCGGGGTTCGACGCGCAGGCGTTCTGTGTCGGAGTGATCCGCGGCTTGCCCGCGCTACCCGCGGAAGGCCGCAAGCTGCTCGTGGGATTCCTGGCGGGAACGGATGCGGCCGGTGCCGCGGCCATCCCGGGATCGATGCTGCCGGCGATCCTGTCCCTGTGTCGAGAGCATCCCGACGATGCGGCGACCTACGCCCTGCTCCTCGAGCGGCTCGACGAGGATCCGACCGCACTCGCGGCGCACAGGGCGGAACTCCTCCAACTCCTAGCGGGAGGTACGCACAGTGATCTCTCGGGTTCCATCGTCCGTGCGCTGGTTGCTCTCGACCCCATCGGCGGCTCTCTCGCTGCGCGGTCCGCACTCGATGGGGCCGAGCGCGGATCCCTCACGCGGCAGAAGATCGTCACGGCCCTCGCCGGCGCGGCGCCGCCGGCCGTGGCCGTCGATGTCATCGCTTCCTCCGCGGACGGCTTCGAGTTCGACGCGTTCCACGCTCTCTCGCGGCGCGACGAAGCGCGTGAGGAGGTTCGCAGCCGCTACAGCGCGCTGGTCGCTGCGAACCTCGACCCGGCAGCACGGCGGCGGCTCGTCGCGTCGATGAGCGGCGGCGACGGTTCCGAGCTGCTCGGAATCGGGGCCACCGATCCGCACCTCGACGTGCGCAAGCAAGCATTTCTCACCGCGACCGGCTCCGCCGATGTCGGATCCGAGGGAGTGCAAGCGATCCGTGATGCCTACGACCGCCGGGCAGCACACGGCGGCATCGACACGCGCTGCGCGGTGCTCTCGGCCGCGAACGTCGTACTGCAATCGCGGGGGCCTGCGCGCGCCGAAGCTCTGGGCCTTCTCACCGACATCGCCCGCGACGGCAGGCTCTCCGAAACGGAAAGAAGGCTCGCCCTCGACAAGTTGCGGCCGCACCTGACGCTCGAGTCGCTCGCCGAACTCGAGCCCCTGGCGACAGCGGCCGGTCTCGGAGCGAATCAGGCCGGAAAGTAGCGCGGATCGCCGCGCATGCGGCTCTCGAGGGCGCGTCGCGCGTCGACCACGAGTCGCGCGTGTCGCGCCACGAGATCGCGATCCAGGCTCGTGTGCGCCGTGACGACGAGGACGAGGTCCGCGAGCCCGACGTTCGCGGTGTCGAGTGCGAGCGACGTGCGCGCATCGGGAGCCAAGGCGGCACCCTGCGGCGCGATCGGCACGAGGGGATCCGAGTAGCGCACGATCGCACCGCGTTCGCGCAAGCGTTCGAGCACCGTGAGCGCCGGCGATTCCGCGGTGATGTCCACGTCGGACTTGTAGGCCAGTCCGAGGACGAGGACGTGCGCACCGGCTAGTGTCCGACCGCGTGAAGCGAGTGCCGTCTCGGCTCGATCGACGACGAAGTGGGGCATCGAGGCATTGACGCGCGTCGCGGTCTCGACGAGCGGCACGGAAACGCCCGCGGCTCGCGCGGCAAAAGCCAAGTAGTGCGGATCGATCGGGATGCAGTGACCACCGGTGCCCGGACCGGCATCGAAACGCTGGAACCCGAACGGCTTCGTGGCGGCCGCGTCGATGACCTCGCCCACGTCGACGTTCAACGCATGGAACGCAACCTTGAGCTCGTTCACGAGCGCGATGTTCACGGCGCGGTACACGTTCTCGAGGAGCTTGGCCGATTCCGCGACTTCGGCGGACGACACGGCGACGACGCGCTCGAACGCGGCTGAGTAGAGCGCCGTCGCAGCGACAGAACTCGGCGCGCACGTTCCGCCGACGAGCTTCGGGACCGCGCGCGGATCGACGTTGCGACCGGGGTCTTCGCGCTCGGGCGAGAAAGCGACGAGCACATCGGTCCCCACCGCGCGGCCCGCATCGCGGAAGGCGGTCGAGAACGGCCCACGCGTCGTGCCCGGCCACGTCGTCGACTCGAGCACCGCCAGCGATCCGCGCGGAAGGAATCGTGCCAGTGTCCGCGCCGCCTCGAGCACATCCGTGAGATCAGGTTCGCGCTCGCTCGTCATCGGCGTCGGCACCGAAACGAGCGCCGCGCGCACTTCAGAGAGACGCTCGAAATCGGCCGCGACCTCGAATCGACCGGTCGCGAACAAATCGGGCACGAAACGCGGCCCCAAATGGGACGGCGCACCATGACCCGCGGCGAACCGCGCGCGCTTCGCCGCGTCTCGATCGAAACCGAGGACGCGGAAACCCGCTTGCGCGAAGGCGCGCGCGAGCGGAAGTCCGACGGACCCGAGGCCCACAACACCGATCGTCGCGGTTTTGGCCTCGAACGCCGAGCGCAGTTCGTCGTCGATCACGCCCGACTACGACGCGGGGCCGTCGGTTCTCTTCCCGCCGCATGCTCGAAGCTGCGCGCCAGATCATCCTCGTCACCCGGGAGCAAGGTGCGCGGGTCGACCAGGACCAGGCCCTCCTGGATGCGGGCGAAGACGGGGACGGCCGCTTCGCGCAACGCACGCGACAGCTCTTGGTCGGACAGCGACGCGTGCCCCACGCGCACGACGAACGTCGGCAGGACGACGCCCGGCGCGCTGCCGCTGCCCGGTTGGCTCTCGCCGGCGACGACTTCGGCGCGCAAGCCAGCGATGCGCGCCAGTCGGGCCGCAATGCGCTCCGCGATGGGCAACATGTCGGCCGCGGACGCCGCGAGCATCAACCGGACCGGAAGCTCGTGCGCGCGACCGTCGAGGACCAACTTGGCGCTGGTCTCGAGCCCCGCGAGCGCCACTTTGTCGAGGCGCAGCGCGCGATAGATCGGGTTCTTGCGCAAGCTGGCGATCGCCGCGCGCTTGCCGACGACGAGCCCCGACTGCGGACCGCCGAACAGCTTGTCCCCTGAGAACATCACGACGTCGACACCCGTCGCGACGGCATCGCGCACGAGCGGTTCGTCGCCCAAGAGGTGCGCGAGCGGCGGCACGCCGTCGGGCTCGAACAACCCCGATCCGAGGTCGAACGCGCTCGTGATGTTGCGCCGCGCGCCGAGTTCAGCCAGTTCTGTCGGCGACGCTTCCTCGGTGAATCCGACGACACGGAAGTTGCTCGTGTGGACCTTCGCCAAGAGGCCCGTGCGCTCGCCGATCGCGCGCTCGTAGTCCGAAATCCGCGTGCGATTCGTCGTGCCGACCTCGACGAGGTTCGCGTTCGCGCGCGCCATGACGTCGGGCACGCGGAAGCTGCCACCGATCTCGACGAGTTCGCCGCGCGAGAGGATCGCTTCGCGCCCGCCGGCGAAGGTGTTGAAGAGGAGCAGCACGGCTCCGGCGCAGTTGTTCACGCCGATGCCCGCTTCCGCGCCGGTGAGTCGCGCGAGCAGACTCCCTAGGTAATCGTCGCGCTGGTTGCGCTCGTTCGTCTCGCGATCGATTTCCAGCACGCAATAACTGCGCGCGGCCGCGGCCATCGCTTCGGCGACTTCGGGATGGACCGGTGCGCGACCGAGTCCCGTGTTCAAGACGACGCCGGTCGCGTTGACGCAGCGCACGACGCCGCGCCGTGCTTCGCGCGCGACGCGCCGCTCGAGCTCGACGAAAGGCTCCCCCGCTGCGCGCAACGTCACGATGCGATCCGCATCGAGGCGCCCGGCCGCGATCTCCGCGCGCCACGCGTCGAGGGTCTCGACCGCGAAGCGCCGCAACAACTCACGCGACGCGCGCGCTTCGAGCGCGACAGTCCGCGGATCGCGCAACGTCTCGTCGATGGACGGGAGGAGGCGGTAGGCGGCCTGCGCATCGGTGGCGGGGCGGGACATCGACTCCTTTGTCCGCTGCGCGACCCAGTTCGGCAAGTCCAGACCGCGGACGGCGTGCGACAGGCCGCCTATTCTTGCCGGGAAGAGGGCTGCGAGCTCGACGTCGGAATCGGCATGCAGAAATCCACACAACTCCTCGCCGTCCTCGGTGGCCTGCTCCTGGTTGGCCTCGTCGCCTACTTCGCAGTGCGCGCACCTCGCCTCGGGATGACCCTCTCGAGCAAGGTCAAGGCCGACATCTCGACGATCGAGTCCGCCTGCCAGACGTTCGCCGAGCTGGACGGCGCGCGTTATCCCCATTCCATCCAGCTCCTGGTCGTGCCCGACGTGAACGGCCAGAGCTTCTTGAAGATGCCGAAAGTCCCGCGCGATCCGTGGGGACGCGAGTACCTCTACGCTCCACCGGCCGACCCGGGCGCAAAGCCGCGCATCTGGACCCACGGCCGCGATGGATCGCCGGGTGGCAAGGACGATGACCAGGACGTCGGCAACTGGATGCTGCGCTGAGCGCTCGGTTTACGCGGGGGTCCGAGCTCCCCTCTCCGTCCGGCGGCACGCGTCCTCTACGCTGCGGGGGTGACGACTGCGACGCCGACGCCGACCACCCACGTCCCCGACGCGCGCGCCTGGCGTCTCCGCGCCACGGATCAGGACGCGGTCGCGGCACTTTCGCGGCGGCACTCGATCTCGCGCGTCACGGCGACGCTGCTCGTCGCGCGCGGACATGCGGATCCCGATCGCGCACTGCTCCATCTGAAGCCGGATCTGAAGCGGCTACACGACCCGGCGCTCTTGCCCGACATGGGTAAGGCGACGGAGCGCGTCGCGCGCGCGATCCGCGATCGCGAGCCGATCCTCGTCCACGGTGACTACGACGTCGACGGTGTGACGGGCACGACGCTGCTCGTACGCTTGCTGACGATCCTCGGCGCGAACGTGCATTGGCACATTCCGAATCGTTTCACCGACGGATACAGCTTCGGCGAGCACACGTTGGCGCGCGCGCGTGCGACCGGTGCGAAGCTCGTGATCAGCGTCGACAACGGCACGTCCGCCGGTGAGACCATCGCCAAGCTGCGCGACGCCGGCGTCGACACGGTCGTGACGGATCACCACGAGCCGCCGCTCGGGCCCTTGCCCGACGCGGTCGCGATCGTGAACCCGAAGTTGCCCGGCGCCACGTATCCGTTCCGCGAGCTGTGCGGCGGCGCCGTCGCGTTCAAGCTCGCGTGGGGCCTCGCGCAGGAACTCACCGGCGCATCACGCGTGCGCGACGACTTGCGTGAGTTCCTCGTCGAGGCGATGGGCTACGTCGCGATCGCGACCGTCGCCGATGTCGTGCCGCTCGTGGACGAGAACCGAATCCTCGCGCACCACGGGTTGAAGAGCCTCGAGCGCTCGAGTCGGCCGGGAATCCGCGCGTTGCTCGAGGTGTGCGGCGTCACGGGACGCGAGCTGCTCGCGGAGGACTTGGCATTCCAGATCGCGCCGCGCATCAACGCGGCGGGTCGCCTCGAAACCGCGGCGCGCGCCGTCGAACTGCTCTTGGCGGAAGATCCCGTCGTCGCGAAACGACTCGCGCAAGAACTGGACGCGATGAACGTGCTGCGCCGCGAGATCGAAGCGAAGATCCTCGCGTCGGCGCTGGCCGAGAGCGCGCGCTTCGCCGATCGCGCGCGCTGGCCGGTCCTCGTCGTCGGTGCCGAAGGTTGGCACCAAGGCGTGGTCGGCATCGTCGCGGGCCGGCTCGTGCAGCGTTTCAACCGGCCGGCGATCGTCATCGGGCTCGACGGCGGACGCGGACGCGGAAGCGCACGATCCGTGCCGGGATTCAGCGTGCTGGCCGCGATGGACGGCGGACGCGCGCACGTCGTCAAACATGGCGGACACGAGCAAGCCGCCGGCCTCGAGATCGAGGGTGCCTCGATCGACGCCTTCCGCGAGGCCGTGTGTGCGCGCGCCCACGAGCTGCTCGCCGCCGGCCCGCTCGCGGCGCCCGAGCTCGTCGTCGACTGCGATCTCCCCTTCCACGTCGTGACACCGTCGCTGCAGAAGGAACTCGATCGTTTGCAGCCGTACGGACAGGACAACGCGCGCCCGCTGTTCCACA
>JAYTBY010000076.1:0-4827 GCA_043736755.1 Planctomycetota bacterium
CCGTGCAGTCGCGACTTGATCGTGAGGAAGTCGACGGTCGCGCCGCGTACGGCGGGCGTCGTCTCCGGCGCCGAGCGCCACAACGGCTCGCGCTCCTCACCCGAGAGGCGAGCAGCGAGATCCGTCGACATGGAGCGCCCGAAGCGCGCGCGGATGTGTTCGCGATCGATGGAGTCAGCCACGTGTGGACCTCAGCGCCTCAATCGGCGAACGACGCCTTGGTGGAACCGCCGCTGGGCGGAACGGGACGAATGCGCGGGGCTGGGGCCGGTTCGGAGTCGGACTCCGTCACGTTGTCGGCCAGCACATCGTCGACGAGACGCTTGACCGCCTTGCCGAAGCCGAAGAGTTGCGTCCCGTGCAGGATGTACGGCCGCCCCGTGTTGAGCGCCGTGATCAGCCGCTTCTGGTACGGGATGATGTAGTCGACGTCGGCGTCGAGACGCGCTTCGACGTCCGCGAGCGTCAACCCGCCCGGCGCCTTCTCGAAGTTGTTGTTGAGGACGATCCTCGTGCGCTCCTTCGGGAATCCGATCTGTTGGATGACCGGCAGGAGTCGCGACGCGCCGACGATGTTCGGCACCGTGTTCTGCACGACGACGTACGCGCGATCCGACATGTCGAGGATCGACATGATCATTCCGTCGAGCATCGGGAACGTGTCGACGATGACCCAGTCCCACGAACGACGCGCGAGCGTCAGCGTGCGCGACAACGTCTCGTCGTCGACGACGCTCGCGTCGACGGGGTCGACCGGCGCGCCAAGAAGATCGAGACCGCATTCGTGACGAATCGTGAGCTTGCGCAACAACGTCTCGTCGAGGCGGTTCTGCTCACGCGCCGCGTGAGCCAACGTCGTCGTCGGCGTGAGGTCGAGCATCGGCCCGCAACTGCCCAAGTGAACGGAGCAATCGACGAGCAGCACTTTGCCCGGCGGAAGACGGCGCGCGAGCTCGCACGCGACGCTGACCGACATCGTGGACTTGCCGACGCCGCCCTTGTTGCTGACGAAGGACAGGACGCGACCGAGGTCCTTCTTCACTTCTTTCGGCCGACGCAGCACGCGATCGAGGAGCTGTTGGAGCTCACCCGTCCCCAGCGGACGACGCAGGAAATCTTGCACCTGCGCGCGCACAGCTTCGATGATCACGGTGCTCTCGCCGTCGCTGAAGCCGAGGCCATCGGGCCGGTAGAGCGCGACGATCGCCGTGCCCGGAGCCGCAGCCGAAACTTCCTCGGCGAACGACTTCAGCGAGCGCGGATCGCCCTCGACTTGCACGCAGACGATCTCGGGCCGGCGATTGCGCGCGAGCTCGATGCCTTGACGCGCGCCGCGGACCGAGTGGACGACGGGCTTCCAGCCACGCAGGCCGGCGACAGCCGCGGTGAACTCGTCCTTGAGCAACGGGTCCGAGCCGACGACGAGGATTTGGGGGGTGTGCTCCATGTTGAACGAGTCCTGTCAGCGAGTCAGGGCAGGGGCCAGCACGGTGCCGAGCTGGATCCGGGTGTAGTCGTGAACGTCTTCTGGGTCGGGGGCGGCGACGCCGTACGCGAACTCGTTGGAAGCGCGCAGAACCGCGCGCCACTCGGCGCCGGTCAGCACGGGACCGAGGGTCTCGTCCGCGGCGGATGCGACGAGCGCGCTGGCGTTGTCCTGCGCGACCCAGCAGTTCACGCCGGGGTGGGTGATCAGTTCGCCGCCGGAGATGACGAACGTTCCCGTTCCCGGGAAGTTCTCGGGAGATGGCGTCGTACCGGAGGTGTCATAGCCGACCGGCCAGAGGTGCGCGAAGGCGTAGCCGATGACCCGCAGGACCATCTCGCCATTCGCGGCCGGGATCTCTTTGACGATCGGAATGTAGGCCGGCTTGCGCCGCGTGAAGCGGAACGGGCGCACCGGAGCCGACTCGGCGGTCGCGACGGCCAGGCCAACGCTCACGGGCCAACCCACCTCTTTTTCGCAGGGGCTCGCGGGTGCCGAGGCCGCGTCGAAGATGAAGTGTCCGACCACGGAGTTGTCGGACTCGAGCACCAAACTGCCATCCGCTTCGACGCGCACACGGGCGAGACTCGAATCGCTCGACGCTTGCCAGCCTGCGGCGCGGAAGTGGTTCACCCATCGGTCGAGATGGATGTAGAACGGAACGATGCCCGCGATGCGCTCGCGATTGGGACCGGTGATGTCCGGTTCGTGGTCGTAGAGCAGCGCGCCCGATCCATCGCACGGTGGGCGACCAATGCGCATCGCAGGACGCGCGCTAGCGATCGCGGTGGCGCGCACGGTGATTCCGTCGCGACGCGGATCCCAGTCGTCGCCCGGCGCCTGAAGGATCGTGCTCCCGAGGCCCATCACGATCGGCAGCGTCGGCAAGGACGAGCTGATTCCTGATTGAACGTCGAGCCCGCTCGCATCGCCGGCACGACGCATGCGCACGAGGAAGCTAAGTGAGCTGAAGTTCGGAAGACCGGCCCCCCCCGGCGCGAAGTCCACGCGGGAGTAATCGCCCTGTTCGCGGTGATCGGCTTCGGGGTTGAAGTTCCCCGCGACCATGTCGCCGCTCCTGCGGTTGGCGCTGTTCAACTGGAGCCGCGGATCGTCGAGACGCGCAAGCTCGGCGTCCGGCTGGTTCGCGACCACGGCGTTTGCATTCCACGCACCGGTGCCGCCGCTGACTTGGAGGCTCGGACCCGCCGTTAGATTCGCGGCATCGGCGCCGTCGATCGGCAGGACTCCGGTCGCGCTCTCCGGGACGTATCCGCCCTGCGTCGGGTGCAAGTCGTCGTCGAAAACGAGGCGGGTCATGATCGCAGCCTTGCGCCGCTTCTCGACGTTGCTGAAGCCCATGCCCTCGTCGAAGTTGCGCCACCGACAACCTTCGATCGCCGCCGTATCCACCGCGACCTGCATCTGCGCCTGCGCCAAGTTCGCGAGCCCGACGTCGATCACGAGCCCCGCGATCGCGAAGAACACGAACGTGAGCAGCGCGAAGAGGAGCAGGATCGCTCCACTTCGCTCGCTCGTCGTTCGCGCGCGTCTCGCGAGGCCGATTCTCACCGTCCGCCCCCGGAGGCCGACTTCGGATCCGTCGGGAGCACGATCGTCTGCTTCTGATCGCCGTTCTGGATCGTGATGCTCTCCACCTTGGCCGGAGGTTCGGGCTCCGGCAGCGGAACAATCGCGACCGTCGGGTTCGTCGATTCGGCCAGCGCCGTGATCTCGACTTGATTGTTCAGCGCGCTGAGCAGCTCGTCGTACTGCCCCGACGGAACGGCGATGAACGACGCGTCCTTCGTATTCGCCTTGGCATCGGTCATCGCCTGGATGACGACGCCGCCTTCGACGATGCGACGCGTGACCGCACTGAACGACTTCTCGAGGTGGGCCTGACGCGAGACGTCGGACGGAATCGCGGCGCCCTTCGGTCCGATGGCGCCCGAGTACGGATCCGCCGCCGCGACGAGCACGAAGCGATCGTTGGCCTTGAGCCCGCGCAACGTCGGAATCTGTGCCGCCGTGACTTGCACGCCGACCATGCCGGCCGGAATCGCGGCCGTGCGGCTCGCGGGCGAGCCCTTGGCGAGGAAGTCGTTCTCGGTGAAGCCGTAACCCGGGCGCTTGTCGCCCTTCGTCACGCGACCGAGCACCTGCGTGGCCTCGAGCAAGCCGGCGGCCTTGGCCTTGTCCGGCTCGAGCAGGATCACGTTCGGCTGACCCTTCTCGTCGGCGAAGTGCTCCAGGCTCACGGACGTGAACGCGGGGATCGTCTTCGTCGCGCGCGGATACGCCTTCTTACCGGCGCGGTCCTGGTCGGCCTTGGCCTGAGCCTGCCCGGACCAGGGCATGCGCCCCTGATTCAGGAGGGCGTACGTGCCGAGACCTGCGCCGACGATGACGACGACAAGGACTGCGATCGGGATCCACTTCTTGCCCGACGAGCGTCGGCGGGGGTTTTGCTGGGACATGGTGTTCTGCTCGGAGGAAGCGCGTGATCAGGGACAGTCGGTCCCGGAGTGGAAGACCTCACGGCGGAAGACGCCTTGGGCCGAGATGAGGCGGCGGAAGGGGCGCACCTCTTTGTTCAATGCGTAGAACTTCCCCAGGCCGTACTGGCCGGCGTAGATGCCGCCTTCGGCACTGGAGCCACCTAGGACGGTCCCACCCGGGGCGTTCAGTTGGGTGACCCCACCGTCGTTGGCCAGGATCGGCGTTGCGGTCGGGTAGGGATCTTCGATGTCGACCGGCTGAAAGGCGGACATCGTGGCGGCTTGGTAGGGGCAATTGACCCTCAACGCCACCAGACCACGCTCGGGGCTGGAGTTCACCAAGCTGAACGGGCCCGTGCTCGGGTCGTTGGCCACGGAGGTCACTTCCTCGATCACGTCGACCCAGCGGATCGTCTCCACGCCGTCGGTGCCGCGGGACACGACCTGGGGTACCTTGACGATCGTGCCGTCCAGGAACGATTCGACGACCGCACCGGGGTAGTGCAGGTACTTCGTGCCGTTGATCTCGCTCACGACCATGAGCGGCAGCAGGATCCGGTTCACCGACGGCCAGCCGGACGTGTCGGGCAAGATGCCGGTCGGGAGTTCGACGGCGAGCAGCGCCGGGTCGTAGATCCGCGTGCGCACCGTCGGGCAGCGCAACGCGTCGCCGAACGTCATCGTCGCCGGCAGCGGAATCAGCGCCAGCTCGCGCGCCGCGGTCCGCGCCGCGTTCTGCACGATTTGCGCCGACGTGATCATCCGCCCGACCTCGAGCGTGCCCGCGAGGATCAAGTAGAAGGCGAGCGAGACGAGCGCGAACTCGACGAGGACGGACCC
>JAYTBY010000077.1:0-10848 GCA_043736755.1 Planctomycetota bacterium
CGCGGATGGCGCTCGACTTCCACGTCACTGCCCTCGGCCCCGAGCGATGCACGAATCGGCGGCGCCGTGAACATCGCGCGCGACTCGACCATCGCGATCGCGCGCCGGTAGTTGTCGTCACGACTCACGCCGCCCGTGGCCGTCTTTCCGCGCTGGAGCGCGCTCGTACCCGAGCGCATGTCATTCTCACCTTGCTCTCGGCCCTCGATCTTCAAGGGCTCCGACGGGTGCAGCGTGGCTCGGTTGCGGCCGCGGAGGAGCACTTGATCCTGAACGGTCGGCTTCGCTTCGAGTATCTCCGCGGGTACGGCGCCCTGCGCATGACCGACCTGGGTGATGCCAGCGACGGCCACCACCAAGGCGAGCACTCCGCGACGCATGGGCTGGGACGAAATCACGGGGCCACCGTGTAGCGATTCGGATCGCTGTCCAGTTCGACCCAACGCAGCACTTCGATCGGCTGCACGGTCATCGGCAGGAGGTTCGCGAACTTCGACGAGCTGTGTCCCAGCATCCGCGCGTCCTGGTTCACGTCCATGAACGGGGTGCCGTAGATGATGCTCTCGTTGCGGCTGACCAAGCCACCGTTGATCCGCGCGGCTTCGCTGCCCACGACGAGCCAGCAGAACGCGTGGTTTGTGTAGAAGACGGCGTCGAGCTTGTTCGCGCGCAGGCTGGAGATTGACGTGTAGTTCGCTGGCGACGTCGTCAAGTTGCCCCAGTTCGCGGGCGTCAACGGGTTCTGCACCGGGATCTGCGCCATCGTCGCCTGCGCGTCGTAGATGCCGTCGCCGTCGATGTCCTCGCCCGTCCCGGGGATCGGATCGCCGACACCGCTACCCGACGGGATGAGCCCGAGCGTGGCGTCTTCGTCCGTGTAGTGCTCGATCGTGAAGATACCGTCGCCTTCGAGCACGTCGTCGTCCGTCGTCCCGAGGATCCCGTCACGACCGGCCAGCGTGTTCGGGATGCCGTCGGCGCCCGCGTCTTCCGCCGACGCGTTCAACGGGTCGGACATCCACTGGTTGACGTAGGCTTGCCACGTGCCGTTCGTGTAGTCACCGACGACGATGTGTTCGCGCGCAAAGAGGCCCAGGAAGTCCTTGTTGGCGTTCGCGCTCATCCAGGTCTCGGTAGCGGCCTCCGAGTTGTCAGCCGGTCGCGGCGTGGTCGGCCCGTTCGCGTACGTGACCGACTTCGGGGCGTAGACGTTGCGCCCCGAGTAGATCGCACCCTGTCCAGTGACGACGCCGCTGATCAGGACGTCGCCGCGCACGACGACCGGACCGTTCAGGACGATCGGCTTCGCGGCCGTGCCGACGAGGTAGAGGTTCTGCTTCTCACCGGCCTCGTCGCCGTAGACGCCATCGCTGACCGTCACACCGTTGATCGTGATCGAGCTGTTCGACGCCGTTGCGTTGGCCTCGTACGGAGTGAGGTCCGTCAGGTTCGGCATCTCGATCTTGTCCCGGAAATCATGCTGGTTCGGGGCGTCGCCGCCATTTCCCTGCACGTTCTGGGCTCCGATGATGTCCCAACCCGCGAACGTGCCGCCGTCGTTGCCGTCGGTCAGCCCGTCGCCGTTGTCGTCGACGTACCCGTCGAGGTTCGCCGTCGCTCCGCTCCAGGCGACCGAGTCGTAGATCGGAGTCCCCGTGATCGTCGGTGAGTAGCCGGCGCAGTCGAACTGCCCGTTGCTCCGCGCGTTGCCGTATGCCCGGATCGTGTGACCGTAGAACCAACCCCAGTTGTTGATGAAGTACGCGTAGTCGAACACCTCGCTCGGAGCGAGGCTGTAGCGGACGGTCGATCGCACGGCGCGCCACTCGGAGACTTGCTGTCCGTCGGGTAGCGCCGACGGTGCATCGGGGAAGTAGCCGGTCGCGTCGATCGCGATCGTGATCGACGCGGCCGTGCTGGCCACGCGCGTGAAGCTCACCGAGTAGCCGCCCACTCGGTTGCCTCCGCTCATCACGCCTTCGCCGACGAACGGCGTGATCGTGTCGCCGGACGCGAAGAGTTCCGTCAGACCCACCATCGGCGAGGTCATGTTCGTGTTCTTCACGGCTTGCGCCAGGAACTGAATGCCGCGCTCGACTCCGGCCTCGGCTAGGTACGACGCGCGCACGCCGTCGATCGACTTGCGCGACTCCCGCACCTCGACGACGGATGACGTCCCGGTCGCATAGACGACTCCCATGATGCCGACGAGCACGACGAGGACACCGACGATGGCGCTGCCGCGCTCGGAATCGTGAGTGTGTCTGCGAGGATCGATGTTCACTTCAGTTCCTCGTCCGTACGTGGAATTCGTTGTTCGAAACTGTCCCGTGAGCTCCTTGACGCGTCGCGAGACTCACTTCCCACACGTCACCGGCCTGAACCATGCGGAATCCGGGTGTGCCCACACCTTCGCGCAGGTCATCGTCGAGCACGTCTTCGAGACGCGTGGCGCCGTTCAGATCCACGATGCGGCGGACCAGGCGCGCGTCATCGTCGACGAGGTAGCGGACGAACCAGTCCGCCTGGTTCCAGGTGGCCTCGCCGTCGCCGAGCCGGCGATCACGAACGCCCCACACGAGAGCCCCGGCGATCTCGATCGGCATCTGGAGCTGCACCTCGCTGTTGCCCTCAGCCCCAGTCGTGATCGTGATGCGCGAGTTCGTGGACATGCGCACGTCGTCGATCAACTGCGCGATGCTCTTGCGCTGTCCGCGCGACTCGTTCACCACCTGCCTGACGGTGGAGTTCGAGTCGTTGCCCAGCTTCACCGCTACCGAGACCGAGTAGCCGACGACAGCGAGAATCACGGTCGAGATCGACAACTCGATCAGCGTGAATCCGCCTCTCTGCGTGGTCTTCATCGGCGTGCCCTCAGCGTGGTCACGCGACCCATCTCGCGGCCAGCGCGAAGGTCGGTCAGCACGGCTTCGATCTGGATCAGGTCGACGGCGGCCTGGAAGACGGTCAGATCGGCCGAGTAGTTCGACGAGTTGGCGCCGTCACCATCGGTGATGTCGTTCCCGTCGAGGGCGAGCAAGTTCGCGTAGGGCTGCGCCGCAACGTCCTCCATGACCGTCTCCAAGAAGACAGCCGCGGTGTTCATGCGCTTCGCGTCGTTCACAACGGTGACGCTCGACGCGAGGGTGCGCGCCGTGGCCATCAGACCGGTGAACAGGATCGCCAGGGCGATCGTGACTTCGACGAGGCTCAGACCCGACACGCCTCGACGCGCGCGGATCCTCCCCGGGGGGGATCTCATGGAGCGAACAACTTTCCGAGCCCGTCCGGCTCATCCGAGTGCTTCGGAGGAACCTTCGTCGAGCGGACCCGGCGCTCTGTACGAAAAGCAAGATCCTTACAGGATCGGTGGGAAAGACTCGCAGTTCGGCTCCAGTGGGCGGGCAGGTTCGATCAGAGCAGCGCGGTCTTTCGCGTTGCCGCGCGCTCGACCAGTGGCCGGCTCGTCGTCGGATACTCGCTCGGGGCGTAGTCGTCGACCGCAATCGCCTCGTCACGTGCCGCGATCGCTTGCTCGAGACGCGCGCGCTCGGCCGCGGTGATCAGGTCCTTCGCGGCGGCAGCGCTCGCAAGCGTCGCTTCGTCCGCCTTCGGGAGCGCACCGGACTTCACGGCGTCGCGCAATTTCTTCCGCAGGGGTTCCGACTCGAGCGTGAGGCGCAGCGCCTTTTCGAGCCGGCCGAGGCCCGGATCGTCCTCGCTCGGAATGTGCATGGCGCGGGTCAGGGCGACGCGCGCCTGGTTGCCGTCGAGCAGCGAGCGCGCCGCCGCGGCCACGACGAGGTCACTCGGCGGACGATGGCGTGCGCCGAGCGGGAACACGACCGGTCGGAGCGCGATCGCTGCGACGCGAGCGGGTAGGTTGTCGAGCACGCCGCGCAGCGCCTCCTGCACGTTCCACAGCGATTCAGCGACAGTCCAGCGGTACAGCGCACGGTCGCGCTCGGGCTGACCATCGACCACGAAGCGGTTCGTTGCGGCCGACGCGATGTACATCCACGCCAGGGCGTCGGCGAGACGGCCGGTGACGTGTTCCTTGCGCTTCAGCGTGCCGCCCAACGTGCCCATGGCGGCGTCCGCGAGCAGCGCGAAAGAGGCCGATAAACGCGTCAGTTGCCGCAGAGCGGCGCCCGCTTCGCCGCCGACCGGACTACTCGCGAAGCGCGCGCCGGTGAGGGCCAGAACGATGCTACGCACGCTGTTCGTCGCGACGAATCCAACGTGTCCGAAGAAGGAACGGTCGAGCGCTACGGCGTTCTTCGCCGCCGCCGCCTCCATCTCCTTCAGCGCGTACGGATGACAGCGGATCGCGCCCTGACCGAACACGATCATGGAGCGCGTCAGGATGTTCGCGCCCTCGACCGTGATGCCGATCGGGGTCGCGATGTACGCCGCCGCGAGCACGTTGCGCGGTCCCTTGCAGATCCCCGCGCCGCCGACGACGTCCATCGCGTCGGTGACGACGCGGCGCATGGCCTCGGTGGACCACGCTTTCGCGATCGCCGAGACGACCGCGGGCTTCTCGCCAGCGTCGACGGCGCCCGCGGTGACCTCGCGCAGCGCGTTCATCCAGTAGACGGTGCCTGCGATGCGCCCGAGCGGCGCTTCGATGCCTTCGAACCGGCCGATCGACAGATTGAACTGCTCGCGCACGGTGGCGTAGGCGCCGACGGTTCGCGCGGCGAGCTGTGCACCGCCGACGGAGTTCGCGGGCAGCGAGATCGAGCGGCCCGCGCTCAAGCACTCCATGAGCATCCGCCAGCCCTGTCCGGCCATCGACGGACCGCCGATGATCGCGTCGAGCGGCACGAAGACGTCCGTTCCGCGCGTAGGGCCGTTCAAGAAAGGCGTGCCGAGCGGGTCGTGACGATTGCCGATCCAGACGCCAGCCGTGTCGCGCGGAATCAACGCGCATGTGATGCCGAGGTCCGCGCGATCTCCCAGCAGCTTGTCGGGATCGAACATGCGGAACGCGAGTCCGACCACGGTCGCCTTCGGCGCCAGCGTGATGTAGCGCTTGTCCCAGGACAGCTTCAAACCGAGCGTTTCACGGCCGTTCCACAAGCCTTTCACGACGATGCCCTTCGAGCGCATGCCGCCCGCGTCGGATCCGGCGTGCGGCTCGGTCAGCGCGAAGCAGGGGATCTCCTCGCCGCGCGCGAGTCGCGGCAACCAGTGCTTCTTCTGCACGTCGGTGCCGTAGTGCAGCAACAACTCCGCCGGACCGAGCGAGTTCGGGACCATGACGCTGACGCACGCGGTGACGCTGCGCGAGCTGAGCTTGGCGACGACGGCACTGTGCATTTGTGCCGAGAAACCCAGGCCTCCGTGCTCCTTCGGGATGATCATCCCGAAGAACCGCTCGCGCGCGATGAAGTCCCACACCTCGCGCGGCAAGTCGCCTTCCCGCCGGATGCGGTCGTCGTCGAGCATCCGGCACAGCGTTTCACACGGACCGTCGAGGAACGCCTGCTCCTCGCTCGTGAGTGGCTTCGGACGGAACGCGAGGATCCGCTTCCAGTCCGGAGCGCCTGAGAAGAGTTCTGCGTCCCACCACACGGTGCCCGCGTCCAGCGCGATGCGCTCCGTGTCGCTCATCTTCGGGAAGATCGGCGAGAGGATCGCGAGCAGAGGTTTGCCGAGCACCGCCGCGCGCAACGGTCGCACGCCGAAGAGGAGGGCCGCGCCGACGAACACGCCGGCGACGACACGGAACGACGTCATGTCCAGGCCCGCATCGTGCGCCCAGGCGCCGAGTGCCAACGCGCCGCACAGGACCCAGCCCCAATACGGACGGCCGAGGTAGGTGAGCGTCAGGAACGCGACGATCGCGGCCGCGAGGAGCGAGATTGCGAGAGGCGTCATCGTGTGGGTCTCCGGAACGTCCTTCTATCGGCCATCGGCCCGAGATCCCCGAGCCTAGTCCTTCGGGGGGGCCGCTGACGCTCTCTCTCGTGGGCGAGCCGCCTGACCAGGCATTTCGTGGGCTCCGTGCAGCCATCCGGGAGTCGCATCGGACCTTGGAAAGCGGGTCGCGAATGTGCGGACGTCCCACGGATCCCAAGCGGATCCGCTCGAGTCTCGCGCGCGTGGAGACCAGGTCGTCCGTTCGAGACGTGCCCAGCACGTTCCCACTCACCGGCACAGCGTTCGCACGTGAGGCTACTTGCGCCTGGATCGATGGGATCTACGCGCCCGTTTTTTCGTGAGGACCGCGGTCGCCGCGGCGAGGATGACTGGATGCAGCGGATGCAGCGGATGGATCGGTGGGGCGTGCTCGCGGCGGCGCTCGGTCTCGCGCTGCTCGGCGCGAGCGCAGCCCAAGTCGCGCGCCCGTCCTCCGTGCCCGTCACCGCGCGCGACGAAGGCTACGCTGGCTCCGAAGCCTGTCGCGCGTGTCACGCCCAGAACCACGCGAGCTGGCATGCGTCCTACCACCGCACGATGACGCAGGCGGCGTCGCCCACGGCGATCCTCGCGCCGTGGGCGGGTTTCACGCCGGCACTCGAAGGCCGCGCCTGGAAGCTCACGCGCGAGGGCGCGAACTCCTTCGTCGAAGCGTTCGATGCGACCGGGAAATCCCTCGGCGCGCGCAAACGCATCGCTTTGACGAGCGGGTCGCACCACTACCAGATCTATTGGCTCGAGGAGTCAGGCGTCGCCGAGCTCGACCAACTCCCGCTCGTGTGGCACATCGAGGAGGAACTGTGGATCCCGCGTCATTCGCTGTTCCTCACGCCTTCGCCGAAGACGGTGTTCTCCGAGAGCGGCCGTTGGACGCGCACCTGCATCCAGTGCCACACGACGAACGGCACGCCGAAGCACGGCCCGGAAGAGCGCGCGCAAGTCGCTGACTTCGGCATCTCGTGCGAAGCGTGCCACGGTCCGGGCGCGGCTCACGTCGCGGAGGAAACGCATCGCGAGAAGCTCGCTGAGGCAGCGGCGACGCTGCCGCGCGAGGCGTCAATCGCGAACCCAGCCGAGATGTCGCATGTGCGCTCTTCGCAAGTGTGCGGCCAGTGTCACGGCATCCATCCGTTGACGAAGGACACGCGGCCCGCGTGGGAGAAGGACGGCTTCGCGTACAGGCCGGGTGACGACCTCGCTGCGACGCGCGATCTGCTGCGCGCCCCGGAATCGAAGAACACGCCCGCGATCGTGGCCTTTCTCGGTCGCGGTGCGGGTCATCTCGACGAGTACTTCTGGCGGGATGGCCAAGTGCGCGTCTCGGGTCGCGAATACAACGGACTCGTAGAAAGTCCCTGCTTTCAGCGCGGCGAGATGAGCTGCTTGTCGTGCCACGGCATGCATCCCGCGACCGACGATCCGCAAACGCTTGGTGCATGGGTCGACGACCAACTCCGACCGGGGATGGACGGACCGCGCGCGTGCCTTCAGTGTCACGTCGAGTACGGCGAAGCGGAGAAGCTCGCGCAGCACACGCATCATGCCGTCGGTTCGAGTGGTTCGGATTGCTTGAACTGCCACATGCCGTACACGACGTACGGGCTCGTCAAAGCGATTCGCAGTCACACGATCACGAGTCCGAGTGCGCACGAAACGATCACGGCCGGTCGGCAGAACGCCTGCAACGCGTGCCATCTCGATCGAACGCTGGCGTGGACGGCGAAGGAACTCGCGCAGTGGTATGGCCACGCGATCCCCGAGATGGATGCCGATCGACGCGAGGTCGCAGAGTCGGTAATCCAGGCACTCTCGGGCGACGCGGGTCAGCGCGCGCTCGCTGCGTGGAGTCTCGGTTGGGAACCTGCGCGCGCTGTGTCGGGCACGGGTTGGATGCCGCACGTGCTCTCGACGCTGCTCCAGGATCCGTACGACGCCGTCCGCTTCGTCGCGATGAAGAGCCTGCGCGCGGATCCGCGCTGGCGCATCTACACGCTCGACTTCACGCGTCCGCTCGAAGAACAGCGTCTCGCGGTGCGCGCGAGCGTCGTGCGCGACTGGCAGGAACGCGGATTCACCGCCACGCCCGCGCAGCGCGCTGCGGTGCTCATCGGCGAAGACGGCCAGCTCGATACGCAGCGTTTTCGCGCGCTCTACGGCCGCATCGACAGCCGCACCGTGCGTCTCTCGGAGTAGCTCGGCGATCAACCCGGATACGCGAGCCGCGCCGCCCGCACGCCCGACTCGAGCGCGCCTTCCATGTATCCAGGAAACGACGTGCTCGTGTGTTCTCCGGCGACGATCAGAGCTCCGAACGGTTCGCGCAGTCGTTTCAAGCGCGTCGTCGTCTCGCCAGGAGCGGGGAACGAGTATCCAGCGCGAGTCCACTCCTCGCTCGGCCAGTCCATGAACCGCGACGCGACGAAGGCATCGCGCGTCCCCGGATGGAGAGCATCGAGCTCGCTCAGGATCAACTCCTTGTGCGCTGCACCACGCTTCGAGCGCACATGCTCCGCCGCCTCTCCGCTCGCGAATGCGACCAGGACGCGGCGACCCGCGCTGTTCGTCGCAGGCGGACTCCACGTGAGCGAGATCGCGCCGTCGGAGACCGAATCCGGCGACGTGTGCGTGTCGATCCAGGTCGGACGGCCCAACGTCACGATCTCCTTCACGCTGTGTCCGAGTTGCGGCGCGATCCCGCCGGGCAGCGGCGGATCGAACACGATCTTCGGCCAAATCGTGGGGGGAATCGCGAGGACGATTCGATCGGCGGTGATGACGCTCTTCTCCGTATCGACTTCGACGGAGGTCTCGCTCCAACGGATGCGGATCACGGGTGAACTCGTCGTGATGCGCTCCGATCCGATCGCGCCCGCGAGCGCGCGCGCCAGCCGTGCGTTGCCGCCCGAGCAGCGATACGACTCGCTCGACGTCCAGAACGCTTCATGTCCGCCGCCCGCGACCATCGCGAGCGTGCCGAGCAGCGACTGCTTCTTCGTCGACATGCCGGCGTCCGCCGCGAGCATCACGCGGAAGAAGTGCCGACCGAGTCGCGAAACCTGGCGTTCTTCGACCCAACCCCACATATGCCGCATGTCGAGCGCGGCGGCGAACGAGTGATTCCACGGGGACACCGGATCGACTTCGCGCGCGAGCTTGGTGAGGTCGCCTTGCAGATCGACGACCTCGCGCCACAGCGTCTCCGCATCGCGAGTTCCCACGCGCTCGCCGTTCAAGACGATCGGAACCTCGAGGTCTTCGTCCTCACCGGTGACGGGCGCGAGCTCGAGGCCGAAATGACGCGCGTATCCGACCCAGTGGGGGTGGTTCGCGCCGATGAATTCGCCGCCGCCTTCGACGCTCGCGCCGTCGATCACGTCGTCGAGCGAGTGCACGCGTCCGCCGACGCGAGCTCGCGCTTCGAGGACGACGACATCGGCGCCGCGTGCGCGCAGTTCATGAGCGCAGGCCAACCCCGCGAGTCCGGCGCCGACCACGACGACGCGTGGGGTCGAGTCCCGACGCCGCTCGCGCGTTGCACAACCGGACAAGAGCAATCCTGCGGCCGCGAGCGAACTCTGAAGGATCTCGCGACGTGTCGGGCCCTCGGGCGGCGGGAGGTGACGCGGGCGGAGTCGCTGAAAACTGCGCGGCATCCTGCGGACAGTACCGGCTCGCAGGGGTTCATCCAACGCAGGGGCGGAGGATGTCCGTTACCGTGTGAGCGGCCGCCGGTAGTCGGGATAGACCTGGACGGGAGGCCCTGACCCATGCTCCTCGACATCTTAATCTCTTGTTTTGTGACGATCGCGAATCCGTTGGCGTCCGCGGATCCCTCGCGCACGGCGGATCCGATCCACGTCGTGACCGAGCACTACGAACTCGAGTGGGAGGGCACACGCCTGGATGCCGAGGAAGCCAGTCGCATCCTCGAGCGCGCGAACGAGGAGCTCGCGACGTTCTTCGGCTGGAGACCCAAGAATCGGATGCGCGTGCGCGTGTTCCGCGACGAGATCGCGCGGGTCGAAGGAGCGTGGAACGACGGCATCACGATGCCGAGCCAGAGTCGCAACGCTTCGTTCTCGGAGGAAACACGCACCGCGTACGTCGCACAACTCGGCAACGCGCCGGCGACACGGTCCGCGTTGCTCTATGCGGCGTGCTTGCAGTTCCACTCGCTCGGCAAGGCGAAGAACCTCGACGTCGGCCGCACGTGGCAGGCGTGGGGGATCGCGCTCGACTTCGCGCGTAGCACCTGGGACGGCGTGAAACTGCGACCGTTCACGTCGCCGCTCGTGGACTTCGTCGACGTGCCTGGGCGAGCGCTCACGGAGTTGGGCGACGGACAACCCGTCCTGGCGAAGTTCGCCGCTCTGGACACGGTGGACCCGGTGCTCGCCTGGGGCCTCGTCGCGATGTGCTTGCACGGCGGCGACGGCGGCTATCGCGAGAAGTTCAGGCGCTACGCGATCGGCGACACCGGAACGAAGCTCGGCACCGCCGACTTCTTGCGCACGCTCGGGCCCAACAAGCGCGTCATCGCCGACCTGCGCACGTACCTCGAGAAGGTGCAAGTCCCGTTCGAAGCCATCGGTGACTGGGAAGATCGCGGCGAGGCCGGCATCCTCGGTCGCGCGAAGTCGGGAGAACGTTCGTTCTGCGTGCTGCGCAAGGGCAACGAGCGCTTGTCCGCGACCACGACGCCGCTGCCGCGTCTCGGTGCACGGATGGGCTTCGTTGCTGGATGGGGGAGCGAGGACGACTGCGCGACGATCGACATCGAGGCACCCGAGTTGATCGTGTACATCTCGCGGCGGGGTAAGGCCTCGTCGACGTTCCGCCTGGCGATCCCCGGAGATGCGCAGCGTTCGCGCCGGATCGGATTGGAGCGCGTGGGCAATCAGTACGCCCTCACGGTCGACG
>JAYTBY010000078.1:0-2192 GCA_043736755.1 Planctomycetota bacterium
ACGGGACTCGGGCAACGCTGGCGGCGCGATCGATTGGACGAACAGCTCGAGACGCCGGTTCCGCCGGAGTATCGAGACGCATTCCTCGAGGGTGTCGGATGGCGTGTGTGGCGTGCGTACCTCTTGGATCCGGCCGCAGCAGCAGCGTTCATCGCCTCGCGTCCGGTCGAGGAACGCGCGGCACTCGCGCGCGGATTCACGCTGGAACAGACCGCGTGGATGTTGCCCGGCTCGAACCGTTGATCAGCGCGGCGCGATCAACGTAGGCACGCGCGGCGCGCGGGCGTCTCCCAAGCTCCACACGATCGGGATCGTGGGTCGCTCACCCGAAAACACCGCCGGCAATTCGCGCGGCACGAGGCGCTCGGCTCCGGGCAACGGCATCAGGCCGGCCCACGTCGCGGCTCGGCCGACCGATCCGAGAAGCCCGCCTTGGGTGTGCGACGCGACGCCAAGTCGAAGACCGTGCACACGCATCCGTTCCACGATCTCGAGGCCTCCCGCTTCACGCGCGAGATGACGCGCTTCGACGAAAGACTCGGGATTCGAGAACGCAGCGGCGCTCGAGGCGAGAACGGGACGACGTGCGTGGTAGGCGACGAGCTCCCCCTCGGAGGGATCCGCGAGGATCCCCCACGCGGACTTCGCGCTCGAACTGTTGAACGGGCCGCCGGGTGGAACGTTGTCGCGAATCCAGCGCAACGCGGCGAAGCGATCCACCCGTTCGAACGCGAGCGGCGCGCGATCAGCCCTGGTGTATCTCGCCTGAACCAGAGCGCTCACGACCAAAGTGGCGCCGACGAGCGCGAGCCACAAGCGTTGTGCGCGAACCGACCACAAGGTCGCGATCCCGCCGGCGAGTGCGACCGCGGAAGCGGCGATGCACAACGGTGCCGTTCGGCGCTCGACGATCGCTAGCGCGGCGGAGACGAGCACGAGCAGTGCCAGGTGCAGCGACGCCGCGCTGCGCTCCCGAACGAAGCGAAGCGAAGCGACGAGCACTGCGCACGGCACGACCACTGACAACGCCAGGGCGAGGGTCGAATCCCAGGCGGACTCCGCGCCCAAGACGGTGCGCGCAGTCCACCAAGCCGTGATCGGAGCAGTCGCGGCGCTCCAGGCGCGCGGCAACTCGAACACGAGAAGCGCGAGCACGCCCGCGAGCATCGCGAATCGCGCGAGTGTTCGAGCTTTGCGAGCTTCGTCTCGTGGCGCCGTGAAGAGCATCACGGCGAACGGCGCGGCGGAAACGAGCAGGAGGTCAGACGCTGCGAACGTCCAGCGCTCGACGAGTCCACCGGGCAAGCTCTCCCACGGTCCATCGGCCAGTGGCAAACGTGCCGTGAACGCTGCGACGAGCGCGAAGAGCAGACCCGCACGCACGGCCATCGGGCGCACGGCATCCGGCCCGCGCAGCGCTCGCAGGAAAAATGCTGCTGCGGTCGGCATCGCCAAGAAGGGTCCGGCGGCGGACATCGAAGCGAGCAACCCGGCAACTACGCCGGCGAGGAGTGCTTCGAGGATCGTGGACAACGCATCCTCGGCTTGGAGTGCGACCTGTGTGCTGCGCACGAGCAATGCGAACAACACGAGTGCGAACGCGGCCGCGTCGAGGCGACCGACCACGCCAGCCGCGACCGCTGCCGGCGCGAGTGCGAACGCGAGGGTGGCGAGGAGAACAGCCGACCGTGCGCCGCGGGTCGCGATCCAGGCGGCCCACGCGATCGCCGCGAACGCGAAGACGAATCCAACCGGTCCGACCCACGCCGCGAACGCTTCGAGATCCGCTTCGTCGACTCCACCGAGCGACGGGTCACCGTCAGGGCTCGCGAGCCAGCGCTCGGCGAAACCCGCGAGCAACGCGTCGAACACCGGCAGCGCCGGGATCTCGGGCAGAACTCCATGTGCTTGGAAGGGGTCGTGCCGCGGAACACGACCCTCGGCGAGCGCGAGCTCGATGCGCCGCAAGTGCAAGGCCGTTCCCGGGTCGTCCACGATCCAGCGCGATGCGCCGAGTTCGTTCGCGCCAGCATCCAGCCGCCGTTCCGACATCGGCGCGATTCGCACGGCGAGGCCGAGCAATAGGGCGACGACGAGGAGAGCGGCGAAAACGTTGCGTCCCAAGGATCGCCGCTACTTCGTGGGATAGGTCTGCAAGACCCACGACTTCCACTGCGCTTCGAAGTCGAGAA
>JAYTBY010000079.1:0-2192 GCA_043736755.1 Planctomycetota bacterium
GCGAGCGACGACTCGACGCCGATCGCGCCGCCGGCAGCGAATCCGAATGCGACGATCGCCGGGCCGATCGCATTGGGCAGGACGTGGCGGACGAGGATCGCCTGGCGCGAGACTCCGAGCGCACGCGCGGCCAGCACGTGCCCGGATGCAGCGACGCGCATCGCCTCAGCACGTACGAGCCGCGCCGTCGTCGTCCAACCGACGGCCGCGATGACGAGGACGACTGCGAGCGGCATGGGCACGACATCGGGATCCGTCCAAGCGACCGCGACGAGGACGAGGAAGAACGCGGGGAAACACAGCACGATCTCGGTCGTGCGCGAGACGACGAAGTCGACCGCTCCGCCCAAGAAACCGGCCGCGGAACCGAGGATGGAACCAATCACGAAGAGGAGCAAGGCCGCGGCCACTCCAATCGCGAGACTGCGCCGTCCGCCCCACAGGACGCGCGCCGCGACGTCGCGACCGAGCGCGTCGGTCCCGAGGAGATGCCGGTGTGACGCATCGACGGCCGGCTCGAACGGGTTCGCCTCGATGCGACCCGCGGACGGCGCGGAGGGGCGCGTCCCGCTCGCGTAGCGGCCGTCGGCATCGAGGCGCGCCGATGCGAGCCACGTCGGCGGACGCCACGACTCCGGCAAGTTCGTCTCGGCGTAACCGAACGGGATCGGCGCGAACAGAGCGCTCTCGACCGCGACGTCGCCACGCGCGATCGCGCGCTTCAACGAACCCTGCGCGGCGAGGCGCGGCTCGACGTGGACGAGACCGACGAAGGCGCTCGCGACGAGGATCGGTGCGAAGGCGAATGCACACGCGCGTCGCGATCCGAACTTGCGACGCAAGGTGAACGCGATCGCGAGGCCGATCGGAGCCAGCGCCGCGAGGACGTCGAACCCGTCGAGTTGCTGAAGGATCGGGTACGTGCGCTCGCGCTGTGCGGCGAGCAGGGCTCTACCGAGGGCGTCGCGCGAATCCTGCGCAATTTCGATCAGCTCGGCGGCGTCCGTCGAGCTCGAGCTCCCTGATGCGCGAGTTCGCTCCACCGCGGTCCGGAGCTGGGCCAACGTCCCCGGAGGCGCCGCGGGTTCCAGCGTATCGATGCGCGCGACGAGCGCGGCGAGGTCCGCCTCGAGCACGGCTTGATCCGCGGAGCCGTTCACCCCGCGCTCGTACGACTTCGCGAGTGGAACGAGCTCGCTGCGTGCGCGCACGAGTGGCCCGCTGTCCTGCGCGACGAGCACGAGCGGAACGTCGTTCGCGAGGAACGGTGCCCAGGCCGCGAGCGTGGCGAGCACGGCGAGGATCGCGAGACCGACGCGCGCACCGCGCGAGGTCCGAAAGCGCAGTTCGACGGCCCTACGCACGCCCGCCTCCCACGCGGATCCGTGGATCGACCAGCGCATAGGCGACGTCGGACACGAGCATCCCGACGAGCGTCAACACCGCCGAGAGCGTCGTCGTCGCCAGGATCACGTTGAGATCGCGGCGCAACAGACCTTCGTACGCGTACTTGCCCAGTCCCTCGATCCCGAACACGCTCTCCACGACGACCGATCCTCCGACGAGCGCGGGCAACACGCCGCCGAGGATCGTGAGCACCGGCAACAACGCATTCGGCAACGCGTGGCGGCGCACGACTTCGCGCTCGCTCGCGCCCGTCGCGCGCGCGGTCCGCACGTAGTCCGCGTCGAGTTCTTGCAGCACACTGCCGCGCACATGCCGCGCGAGCCAGGCGAGACTGCCGGCAGCGAGCACGAAGATGGGCAAGATCGAGTGGAGCGCGACGTCGAACGCGCGCTCGACGAAGCTTGCGTGCGCACTCGCGCTCGAGGCCAGGCCGAAAACCGGGAGGAGATCGAGCCCAGTCGGTCCGAGCGCCAGGATCAGGAGCAGCGCCAACCAGAACGCCGGCATCGCGTGCAGGAGGATCAGCAGCGCCGTGATCGTGCTCGAGCGCTTCGTCCCGTCGCGCAACGCCGACCACGCGCCGAGTGGAATCGCGACGAGGTACGCGAGGAAGAGCGCGGCCGCCGTGAGCGGAACGGTGACTCGCAGGCGCCGCGCGATCTCGCGCGCGACGGGCACGCCCGGTCGCCCCCACTCGTCACCGAAGTCGAACGCCAGGAGCCCATGCCAACTGCGTTCACCCGATCCACCGAACCACGCGTGTCCGTCGGGCGACAGGTCGAACG
>JAYTBY010000080.1:0-2192 GCA_043736755.1 Planctomycetota bacterium
CTCCTGGCTCAAGCGGTAGTCGATCGTCGCGACTGCGATTCCGCTCGAGAGCAGCGGCTGCGCGGAAGCAGGAATCGCGTTGTGATCGCCGCTCTGCCAGCCGCCGCCGTGGATCCACAGGACGACGGGCACTGGGCCCGTCGCGCCGGCCGGGATGCGGATGTCCATGAGCACGGGCACCGTTCCGCCGGCATCGAGCGGTGCAGTGCCGATGTTCACGTCGTCGAAGGTCGGCGAGCCCTGGGCCAGAAGGGCGGGGGAGAGCAGGGAGAGCACGAGGAGTGTGGTGCGCATAGGAGGGGTGCCTCGGGTGAGGAACACGTGCACCGAGGCTTGGTTCCGCGCCTCGTTTCGTAAATGAAGCGGCGAGTCACTCGATGGCTGCGCGTCACAGCTTCGCCCTCGCGATCCTACCCTCGAGCCCCGAATTGTGACCCGAGTTCGCGTGCGTTCCCGAGCGGCGCGGCGCTCCGCCCTCCTATACTCCGCCTTGGCCTCCCCATCGCCCGCTCCAGTAGAGACGAACTGCCATGCGATCCACTTGCACTGCGCTGCACTCCGCGCTCGCCATCCTCGCTCTTGCGAGCAGCGTAGGGGGTCAAGGTGAGGCTCCCACCCCGCGGCCCGGCGAAGATGCCGTCGCACCGCCTGTTCCGTCGCCCGCTTTCGAGACGATCACACGCCCGCTCGCCGACAAGGTCGTCATGACGGCCGACCTCTTCCGCGTGCCGACGACCGAGGAGAAAGCGCCGCCGAAACCGGTCCTCGTGTGCTTCCACATGACGCGCTCGTCGCGCGGCGAGTACCGCACGCTCGCGCCGCAATTCGTCGAGCGCGGGTTCAACGTGCTGGCCGTCGATCTACGCTGCGGCGGAGCGGGCGAGAAGGGCGATCGTCGAACGGGCGAGCGCTCAGGTGTCATGAACGAGACCTGGAAGAGCGCCAAGGCCGTGATCGGGCACGACCCGAGCTACACCGAGGCGTATCCCGACATCGGCGCCGCAGTCGACTGGGCGCGCGAGCTCTTCCCGAAGTCACGCCTCGGAATCGTCGGCAGCTCGTATTCGGCCTCTTTCGTGCTGGTTTACGCGGCGGAACAGCCGACCAAGGTCGATGCCGTCGTCTCGATGTCGCCCGGCGAGTACATGACCCCCGACTTCGTCATCGCCGACAAGATCCGGAAGCTCACCGTGCCGACGTACATCACGTGTGGCAACACCGCGGCCGACTCGGACAAAGCGAAGCCGGTCGCGCAAGCGATCCAGAATCGGAAACGGCTGATCACGTTTTGGCCCGAGGACCACGGCGTCATCGGCGACCACGGCTCGCGCACGCTCAACGTCACGATCGAGGCGAGTCGCAAGAAGCAGTGGGAGATGCTCGACAAAGCGCTCGAGCCGCTGAAGCAGCCTCAAGTCCGTCCGACGCCCGGCAAGTGACGTCGGGCGGGCCGAGAGCGCGTGATGAGATCGAGTCTGCACGCTCGGGGAATCCGACTGCGCCGTTTCGCGCAGTATTGCCCGTGAGTTCTTCACCGTTCTGCAGCGCGCAGCGCGCCGTCGACGCGTTCGCATGTCTCGGGCTCGCGGCGGCGCTCCTCGCACCGACCTTCGGGTGGTTCGTGAACGGCATCCCGGGAACTCGGCGGCTGCCTGAGGAACGTCGCTCCGCGCCGTGGCCCGATGGATCGAATTGGAGCGCGCTGCCGACCGAGTTCGAAGCTTGGTTCATGGACGCGTTGGGCTGGCGCGACGAGTTGCTCAACACACGTTCGCGTCTCCTGGTTCACGGGCTCGGGATCTCGCCGACCGATGTGGCCGTGATCGGCGAGGACGGCTGGCTCTTCGTGACGGAGCGTCGCATGCTCGAAGTCGGCCGCGGCGCGGATCCGCTCTCGAAGTCGGAGTTGGAGGCCTGGCAACGCTCGCTCGAGGATCGCCGCGACGCGTGCGCACGAGCGGGCGCCGCGTACATGTTCGCGATCGCGCCCGAGAAGGGTGAGCTCTACCCGAAGGAGCTGCCCAGCGAATACGCGTCCTTCGGTCCAACGCGAATGGATCAAATCGTCGAGCACATGCGGGCGCACTCCGACGTCGACATCTTCGACTTCCGGCCCGTTCTGCGCGCGGAGCGCGAACACGACGCGGGGCTCGACTTGACCTACTTCGCGTACGGTCCGCACTGGACCGAGC
>JAYTBY010000081.1:0-2191 GCA_043736755.1 Planctomycetota bacterium
CCAGGCACCGCTCGGACCTACTGCGGGCAGGCTCTGTCCGCCAATGATCGAGCTTGGCCACCTCGCCGCGGTTCCACGAACGGGAGTGAAGTGTGCCAAGCACCGTGCAGTGCAGTTCGATCGTCCCGTGGAGAAGCGCGGTCGGGCGTGGAGGATCCCCTTGCTCGCTTCGTGCGATTCCGGCGCGCTCGCTGCGTCGTACCGAGGCGAGTGGAACTGCACATGATCGCGTGACTGCGACGACGAGCGTGTGAAGCTCGCTCGTGAGGCCGTTAGACTCGCGATCGTCGCCGCATCTCCGACGAGGGACTTCCTCCGAGCCGATGATCAGGATGCGCGCGAGTCCTCTCGACCGAGGTTGTTCGATGGACCGTCGCTGGCTTGCGCTGCTCGTTCTCCTCGTGGCGTCGGCGCTCGCGTGGTTGGCTTGGGATCGCGGGTTGTTCGGCGCACCGGCGGCCGGTGCCGTGGAGCTCGGGCCAACCGCGGCCATGCCGCGCATCGAGGCGATCCGCGCGCTCGCTGTCGCTCCTGAAGCGGCGACGCGCGCAGCGGATGTCACGACGGTCGCGAGCGCCATCCCGTCCGACGCGGCCGTCGACACCCTTCGCTGTCAGGTCCTCGGTGGAGACGGCCGACCGCGCGCTGGACTCCCCGTGTTCCTGCTGCGAGCGCGCGATGCATTGCAGAGCGACGTCGGGGAGCTAGATCCCGAGAAGAGCGAATTCGTCGCCGAAAAGCGCACGTCCGACAATGGATGCGTCGAGTTCTCGCTCGCGACGCGCGACCTCGCGTACGTCTGGACGCAGGTCGAGAAGGAGCGCGTCGACGCACGCGCGTGGGTCGGCGACGCGCGCGAGATCGTGCTGCGCTTTCCGCGCGCGATCGAAAGTGGCTTCGAGGTCGTGGTGGTCACGGAAGCCGGCGATCCGGTCCCTGAGTATTCGCTGAGGTTCATGAGGACGCGCGGCAACTCCACGACCGATATCGGTACGCACGAGGTGCGCAGCGCGGACGGACGATTCCGCGGCGAGATCGGGACCAATCTCTCGAAGCGCGAATCGCTGTTGTTGAACGTCATCGGCCCGATCGAGTTCGAGCCCGCGTCGCCGAGCTACACGTACGACGAGGTGCTCTCAGGCGCGGAGCATCGCATCGTCCTCGTCGAGAAGACGGGCGGCATGCGCGGCATCGTCGTGACGTCGAGCGGCACGCCGGTCGAAGGCGCGCGCGTCGCGTGGGCGGAGTCGCGCGAAGCCGACGGCTCGATCGGCGCGACGACGGATGCGCGCGGCCGTTTCGTGTTCGCGGCCACAGCGCGGCGTGATCGCGGGTTCCTCTTCGTCGGAGCGGACGGACACGCGCCCTTCACCAGCGCGATCGACGAAGTTCCCACATCGGTAGAGCGGGAGCTGCGCGTCGAGCTGGAACCCGGCGCGGTGCTCGAAGGCGTCGTCACCACGGCCGGAGTGCCTGTGCAAGGTGCGTTCGTCATCGCCTGGATCGCGAACTCCCGACCGCAAGGCTTCGGCCTGACAGGTTCATGGTTCGGATCCGCGACGACGGGCGCGGACGGCCGCTATCGCATCGAGCACCTTCCGCGCGGCGCGTTGTTCGTCGCAGTGCGGGCGCCCGAAGGCAAGGGCCCACGCATCCGTCGCGGCTTCGAGCAGGTGAAGCGCCTCGAGATCCTCGACCTCGAGAACCGACACGACGTCCTGCTCGAAACGGGGATCGCGCTTCGCGGTTCGTTCGACGCGGACATGCCCGCGAACTGCGCGCTGTTCCTCGAGCTCTACGCCGTCCGCGATCCATCCATGCCGTGGTCGACCAGCACCTGCACGAACGGCGAGGACTTCGATATCGCGGTACCGCGCGGCAGCGATGCGATCTTGCGCGTGTGGCTGAACTCGAACGCGCTCTTCGAGCTCCCGATCCCGGCGACGAACGAGTCGCTCGACCTGGGCGAGATCGAGATCGAGCGTTCGCAGTTCCGCGCGCCCGGACCCCGATAGCGTCGACGATCGAGCGGGAGGACTCCGATCACCCTCACCGCGGGAAGCCGAACGTAGCCGCCTGACGCCCGCGGTGCAGCCTCAGCAGCGGCCGAGTAGCTGAGTAGCTCGGAGCGGTGCCTGGCTAACTTCTCCACGACTCGCTCACACCACGATTGTGATGTGGGCGCGAGTCG
>JAYTBY010000082.1:0-10817 GCA_043736755.1 Planctomycetota bacterium
GCTTGCTCTTGACTTTGGAGCGCAGCGCCGTCGCCCGGACGGGTCCATCGCAGCAGCCATCCCACGTTGGTTTGCGGAGCGCTCCCAACCCGTTCCAATCAGCTCGGTTTCAGCCGTCGAGCACCATTCAAGGACTGGGGACGGCCTCCATCGGCGCAGATGTGATCTACAACAACACGAGTCCCACCGGCCTATATGTGCCATTGTTGCCTGGCGAGTCAGTATGGGATAGCGGCTATCTGTCGGGCCCAGGATTTCCGTGGGTCACATGGTTCGGACCGGGATGTGCGTCGTCCTACACGGTTACAGGCCTCGAATTCGGCTACGTCACCGATCAGCCCACCGCGGACATCGAACTTTATTTCAAGCACCAGTACGACACCTGTCAGGCCGTCGTCCCGGTTCCGGATCATGTCCTGTCGCTCAACGGGCTGCCGGGTTCGACGAACGGCGCAATCACGGGCTGGATCATCACCCTGGATCTCCGTAACACGCCGGGATTGACACCCTTCGACCTCTTTGCTTCTGGCGACGGCACCTTCAGCGGGATGAACTGGACCGGCAATCTATTCGGGTACGGAATCAAATTTCTCAATGCCAGCCCCGCCGGGAACACGGGGCCAATCGCGGCTGGCGACGGGTTCGGCGTGTCTGGGAGGGGGGTTCGCTGGTCGAACGCGAGTGTGGACTATTCGGCAACTTCCGCCGCACCCGGGAATTCCCCCAGCATGGCGCATTTCCCCTCCCTGTTTTGCGACGACTACTACCCGTACGCCATTGGCCCCCACCTACGCCTCTTCGCGGATGCCTGCGGAGCACTCGTGGGCGAGGCGGTCTGCCTTGGTGATGGATCCGGCACGTCTTGTCCCTGCGGCAACTCATCTCCCAGCGCCAACCGAGAAGGCTGTCGCAGCTCGATCAACGGAGTGAACGGTGCTCGACTCGAGGGACTCGGTCTCCCGAGTATCAGCCAGGACTCCTTCTTCTTGCGGGCACATCGCCTGCCCGCGACGACCACCACGCTGTTCTTCCAAGGGACCGCCGTTCTCGCGGGCGGGTCCGGCGTCCCATTCGGTGATGGTCTCCGCTGCGTGGGTGGCAGTGTCATACGCCTGGGCACCAAGCTGGCCGCGAATGGTCAAGCCGAGTATCCGGTCGCTCAGGACCCACGTGTTTCTGTCATCGGTGGGATCACGCTGCCCGGGACCCGCTTCTATCAGGCCTGGTATCGGAACAGCGCTGACTTCTGCACGCCGAGCACGTTCAACCTGTCGAACGGCTGGCGTGTGGACTGGGCTTTGTAGGGAAGCGCGGGGTCGGCGGGGTCACCCGCTCGCATCGGCGGCAGGTGGACTGGTGCGCTGGATCGCCATGCCCGCCCGCACCATCCCGCCGCGCACGACGCAACACACGAACCCGCTGCGACCGAGCATCAAGTCCGGGAACCGCTTGTCCGCCTTCTTCAACGTCCCGCACGGCTCGCGCACATCGTGGATCGCGAGGACGACTTCGTCGCCGATCGCGAGCTCGTCCCCGGGACGCAGCTCCGTGTAGTCGATCCCCTCCGTGAGTACGTTCTCGCCGAACGAACCCGGCTCTTCGCACGCGACCCCATCGGCGCGCAACGTACGGTAGTCCTCGATCGAGAAGAGACACACCGCTCGATTCGCACCACCGTGCCGTGCGAAACGATGACGGTCGCCGACGAGCCCGAGCTCTTCGACGACCGCGGATTCGACCGGGAACTTCGGGATTCCTCCCGGCCCCAGACACACGGCGAGGACGACCCCGCTCGTCACGGCGTGGGCTCGGAGCCTTCTTTCAAGAACAGGTAGTAGAGCTGACCTTCTTGACGCGTCGCGCCCGCGATCTTCTCGGCTTCGTCGCCGACGCCGACGTAGACGTCCGCGCGACCTGCGGTGCGAATCGCGCCGCCCGTGTCTTGATCGAAGAGGAAGCGGTCGAGCTCGGCGCCGTACTCGATGCCGACACGACCGTGGGCCCAGGTCAGCGCGCCGCGCGGGAACAAGCGCTTGTCCGTCGCGACCGAGCGATAACCCGTGACCGGCACGTTGAGCGAACCGTGCGGATTGCCCTCGATTCCCTGGAAGAACACGTAGCTGTCGTTCTTGTTGAGGAACTCCTCGACCTTCGCCGGATTCGCCTTGCCCCAGGCGCGAATCGCCGCGAGGTTCACGCCGTCCTTCGGCAGCTCCTTCGCATCGATGAGCGCTTTGCCGAGCGACGCGTACTCGCGCCCGTTCTTGCCCGCGTAACCGAGGCGCAGCATCTCGCCATCGGGCAAGCGAATGAACGCGGAGCCATTCACGTGCGCGATGTACGCATCGACAGGATCGGCGAGCCAGGCGAGCTCCAGGTTCTTCTTCTTCAACATCCCCGTCGCTTCGATGACACGGCGGACGGGGTAGGGCTGCGTCGCGCTGCCGACTTTCTGGCCGAGGATCTCGCCTTCGGATCCCTTCAACAGGTCGGGCGGCAAGGCGTAGAGCGGATGGCGGAACTCAGCCGTCGCCACCGGAGAACCACGCAGGATCGGCGTGCAGTAAGCAGTGAAGAGGACGCCGCCGCCCTTTCCGTCCCAGCCGGCGCTCTTGTAGACGGTGAACTCCTCGCCGAGCTTCGCGTCGAATTCCTCGGCCGATTTTGCCGTCGTGAGCACCTCACGGAACCGCTCGAGGCTCGCCAATGCGCGCGCGCTCGAGACGCCCTCGACCGGGAACCAGCGCGGCGAAGTCTTCTTCTTCGTCCACGCGATCGACTGGTCGAGCGCGGGCAGGATTTCGTCGCGGCGTGCGAAATCAGCTTGGAAATCGGGCCGCTTCTCGTCCGGGCCGAGCGGCAAGAGCGCGGGCGCTCCTTCCGGCAACTCTTTCGAGTAGTCGGGCTTCGTGGACGAGCAGGCGGAGAAGATGGCGAGGGTGCCCAGGAGGGCGAGGGTCGTGATGTGGCGCATGGTTCGAGGCAGTCCGGTTGTGCGCGGGAGTCTGCCTTTCCGCGGCGTCCGATTCACGCGTCGCGGATCTCGGATCCAGCACTGCTTGCCGACCCGGATCACGGGCGCGAGACTGTTCGGCCCCCGTGCCCTGCCTACTCGGATGCCTCGCCCTGACCGCGCCGCGACTCGTCGTCGCGCTGCTCTTCCTCTTCAGCGACTACCTCGGTCGCGCGTACGAGACGAACTTCTGGCCGTTCCTGGGCTTCCTGTTCCTGCCCTGGACGACGCTCGCGTACGCGGTCGCGATCAACCAGAACCACGGCGATCTCGGCGGTTGGTACATGGCGCTGTACGTCCTCGCGTTGCTCATGGATCTCGGGATCGTGGGCTTCCGCAAGCGCGCCCGCTTTAGCCGTCGACCGCCGTCGGGACCGAGCGCGGGTTCGGGAGGGGGAGGTCCGGCCCCGGCGGCCCCGCGCTCGATCGACGTCCGCGGAGAACGCGTTGGCTGAGAGCGGGTGAAGACATCAAGACCGCTCGCTTCGTGTGACCCTCGGCGTCGCTCCGTGTCGCGGAAGGGCGTGAATTCTCCGCGCGCCGAGACCGCGGCCGCTCTCGAAACGGAGCACGTACTGCGCCTCGAGTCGGCGTGGAGCCGCGCGCAACGGCGCGCCGGTTGGTGCCCGTGAAAGCGCTGGTCATCGGCGGCGGAATCGGCGGACTAACAGCTGGAATCGCGCTGCGTCAGGCTGGTTTCGACGTCGAGCTGTTCGAGCGCGCGCCCGCGATCCGCGAAGTCGGCGCGGGCATCTCGCTGTGGCCCAATGCGCTGCACGTGCTCGACGCGATCGGCGTGGGCGCGCGCGTCCGAGCGCTGGGCCACGCGCAAGGTGACGGTCGCTTGATGACTTCGAGCGGCAAGACGCTGATCGACATGTCGATGCGCGTCATCGAGGACGCCGGCGGTGCGCCCGTCTTGATGTTGCACCGCGCGAGCCTCATCGACGCGTTGCGAGCGGGTTTCGAAGGGCCGGTACGACTCGGACACGAACTCGTGGACGTCGCACAACGCGGAGATCGCGTGCGCGCGACCTTCACGAACGGCGCGACGGTCGAGGGCGACACCCTGGTCGGCGCCGATGGCTGGCGATCGTCGGTGCGCGCGCGGATCTTTCCCAGTGCGCGGTCGGAGTACGTCGGCTACTCGGGGTTGCGCGCTGTCATCGCGCGCCCCGCGAGCGTAACGCAAACGAGCGAAAGCTGGGGAAAAGGCGCACGTTTCGGCCTGATCCCGCTCGTTGACGGACGCTTGTACTGGTTCGCGGTCTGGAACGCACCGGAAGGGGAGATGTTGACGCCGAATGAGCGTCGCGAGCGTGCGTTGAGCATTTTCCATGGCTGGCACGCGCCGATCGAGGACGTGATCCGAGCTACGGATCCCGCGGCGATCTTGCACGACGACGTGCGCGAGCTCGTCGATTTGCCGACGTGGATCCATGGCCGAGTCGCGTTGCTCGGTGATGCGGCACACGCGATGACGCCGAACCTCGGGCAGGGCGGATGCGCGGCGATCGAGGATGCGTACGTGCTCGCGCGTTGCCTCGCCGACACGCGACCGGTCGAGGACGCGCTCGACCGCTACGTGCGTCTTCGTCGCCCGCGCGTCACGAGCATCACGCGTGACTCGCGCGCGTTCGGGTTCTTTGGCCAGCTCGAGAACGCGCTCGCGCGGCGAGTTCGCGACGCGATCACGGTGGCGACGAAAGGTCGCTACGGACGCGACGTGATTCTGCGGTACGCACGGACACGCCCCGAGGAGTTGCTTCGGGCGACGGATTGAGGCAGCGCGGCCGGCGAGTTTACCCAGCTCTCCTCGGACGAATCGGCCTTCTTCGAGTGTCCAACCCGCTAGGCCGAAGGGGGCGAGGGATATGGGCGGTTCGCGCCTTGACCGAATCGCGAGCCTCGGAGAGAGTCCTCTGGCCGCGACTTCCCCGCGGCCAGCGGTCGACAGCCTTTCCCACTCCCGATTTCGACGACCCACCCCGATGCTCTACTTCCTCGCGCTGGCTGTGTGCCAGCACGCACCCGCGACCGTCTCGCAACGCGTCTCGCTCCGGCCTCCGAACGTGATCGTTGTCCTGCTCGACGACGTGGGCATCGACCAACTCAACGTCTACGGCGGGACGCCTGCGTGGGGAGAAACTCGCGCGCGGACGCCGGTGATCGATCAACTGCGCGCGAGCGGAGTGCTGTTCGAGCGCGCGTATTCCGCTCCTCTGTGCAGCCCGAGCCGAGCGATGCTCCTGACCGGTCGCCACGGCTTCCGTACGGGCATGCTCAATCTCGCGGAGGAGACCGGCCCCTGTCCCCCGGGATACGTCTTCCACGGAGTCAACGATTGTTGCCCGGCATCCGATCCCGATTGTCAGTTGCCCGAGTCGCAGGCCGTCTCACCCCTCAGTTCCGAGGGTTACTCGCTACCCGCATCGGAAGTCACCTTGGCGGAAGCGCTCACGGCCGCCACCTACCCCGAGCCTGTAGCCTACACCTGTGGTGCATTCGGCAAGTGGCATCTCACGAAGCGCATGGGCGACCCGTGTGAGGTGATCGATCAGGGTTTCGATGTCTTCCAAGGCCATCTCTACAATAACGAAGGCGGTGGCCGACACCACTACGAGTGGCGACATCACGAGGCACGTCTCGTTGGCGGAAGTTGCACTGCGACTTCGAGCGACGTTCATGGGCAGTGGGATGCCGAGGTCACGGCTCTCGAAGCTCGCGCCTGGATCGATCTTGCGCGCTTGGCGGTCGATCCGCGTCCGTTCTTCGCTTACGTCTCCTTCAATCCGCCTCACCGTCCTTTTCAGGTGCCGCCGCAGTCCCACGTGTCCGCACAGACGTGGAGCGAGCTCGAGAATGCGCAGCTCGGGATGGAGTCGCAGATCGAAGACGGCGTGCGCTCGTGCCACGTCGGGACGAATCAAGAGACCGACAGTTGGAACGCGCGGCTCGTCTACAAGGCCTCCCTCGAAGCGGTGGATTCGCTGATCGGGAAGCTGGTTTTCAAGTCGCCTGACCAGCCGGAGATCTTGAGCAACACGATCGTCTTCATCGTCGGCGACAATGGAACGCCGGATCAGATCTATCAGTCGACGCGGGACACGACTCAGATCTCTCCCGGCGTGGCGCCCTATCCGCCCAACCACGCGAAGCCGAACATCTACGAGCTCGGCGTCCATGTACCTCTGATCGTGGCGGGTACGGGAGTCGCCGTTGGCGGAACGTGCAACACGCTCGTTTCGCTCGTCGACATGTGGCGCACGATCACCGACCTCGCGCATGCCGACACATCTGCTTTGATTGCGCCGTCCGAGCTCGACAGTCGGAGCTTCGCGCCGTGGCTCCGCCGTCCGTCCGGACCCGTGATCGGCGGCGGTCGTGAGTTCGTCTATACCGAACTCGCCTCGCGGAACGCGATGTTCTACGAGCGGGCCTCGCAAACCTGGAGTCCGGTGGTGCCATCGGGTGCAGTCAACTACCAGCGCGCAATCATCGGAGCCAACGGGTTCAAGTACTTGCGCCGCGTACTCGGTCCGGATTCTGGTTGCTCGGCTGCGCCACTGTGTTCGCCGCTTCCGAGCGAAGAGATCTACCGGCTCCTCGGCGGAACGATGCCCGGCGATCCGACGGAGACGCAAGACTGCTGTGGCGACGCGTCAGCGCTGATGGAAATGCTGCTGCTCCGACAGGCG
Source organism: Planctomycetota bacterium (assembly GCA_043736755.1). GTDB lineage: Bacteria > Planctomycetota > UBA1135 > UBA1135 > JAEUHZ01. The sequence goes on from JAYTBY010000082.1 coordinate 6,712, forward strand.
ATGTCGCAGTCGTTCTCGGGGAACTAAGAGCCTTTTTCAGAATGAGGCGGCCTTCGGCGGGTCGCCCTATTCCGAACGGGGGCTCTAACGCCGACCCTCGAAGACCACGACGCCTTCGATCACCGTCGCCGTGCAGTGTGTCACGTACTCGAACGGATCGCCGTCGTAGAGCGCGAGGTCGCCGTCTTTCCCGACCGCGATGCTTCCGAGACGTGAATCGACACCTAGGATCCGCGCTGCGTCGATCGTGATCGCACGCAAGGCCGCGTCGGCGCCGAGCCCGTGTGCCGCGGCGACCGCCGCTTCGTAGAGGATCACGCGCGTCTTCGGCACGTAGCTCTCGAACCCGCTCTGGAATGCGAACAGGATCCCGGCATCGCGCAGTTTCAGCGGCGTTTCGCGGCTGCCGTTCTCGAGGTCGCCCCAAAAGCGCGCCATTGGCGGGTGCGCAATCACGGGCACGACGGCGGCGCGGATCGAATCGATCACGACGTAGGCCTCGGCCGCACCGTCGAGCACGAGCTTGAAGCCGAACTCCTTCTGCAGGCGCAACGCGCTCTCGATGTCTTGGTGACGCTGCGCGGTGATGAGCAGTGGCACTTTCTGGAGGAGCACGTCGACGAGCGCTTCCTTGCGCAGGTCGCGGTCGGGGCGCTTCGTCGCGTCGCTGCCGGCGTTCGCGAGCTTCTTCTGGAAGTCTTGCGCGCCGAGCAGGGCTTCCCGCAGAAGCGCGAGCTGCTTGCCGGCGGTACCCGGTGACTTGCCCTTGCCTTCATCGCGTGAATCGGCGCCCAGAGTCGCGGCGATCATCGCGAGCGGCACGATCACGGCATCGCCGACGGTGTCGCCGCGCGTCTTCGCGATGAGGGTCTGGCCCGAGATCAAGGCACTCGGCGAGTGTCCGGTGTGGATCGTCGTCACGCCGAAGCTGCGCACCCACTCGACCAGACGTTCGCGAGCGTTGTAGGCGTCGATTGCGCGCAGCTCGGGTTGGATCGGAGCGGTCGGGTCGTGTTGGTCTTGGTCCTGCGGTTGATTCAAGTGTCCCGCGAGCCCGATCACGCAGTGCGCGTCGACGAGACCGGGCGTCACGACCGCGGCGGAAAGTGCACGCATTCCAGCGGGAATCGGCGTCGATGCCGCCGGGCCGACGGCCACGATCTTGCCGCCGCGGACGATCACGACGGCGTCGCGGAGGGAGGGTCCTTCCGCGGTATGGACGACCTGCGCGCGCACGGCGACGTCTTGTGCGGACAGCGCAGTGAATGAGCTCGAGAAGAAGAAAGCGAGCGTGATGTGCGTGGCGAACTTCATGTCAGCGATCCTCCCCATCGCCCAGGCAGCAGACGTTCTCGACGCGCGGATGTCCCACGCCCCAACCGCCCTCGGCGTACTTGCGATCGTCGGGAAGGGCGAGATCGAAGACCTTCACGCCCTCGACCCACGTCTGCTCGACACGCGTGTAGACGGACAGCGGATCGCCCGAGAGCACGATCACATCGGCGTCCTTGCCGCGCTCGAGCGTTCCCACTCGATCTTGGAGATCGAGCATCGCGGCCGGGTTCTTCGTGACGCCAGCCAACGCCGTCTCGCGCGAGCATCCGGCGCGCACAGCGAGTGCCGCGCTGCGCAGAAAAAGCCTCGAATCCGTGATCCAATCGTCCGTGTGGAATGCGACGAGCTCGGGTGCACCACGCTTCTCGAGCTCGGCCGCAGAGCTCGCGTCGAAGTCCGCCGCTTCGAGCTTGCCGCCCGGCGTGTCGATCACGATCAGCGAGCACGGGATCTTCGCGGCGACGATCTCGTCCGCGACCTTCCAGGCCTCGCTGACGTGGTGGAGGACGACGCGGAAGTCGAATTCCTTGGCGAGGCGCAGCACGGTCAGCACATCGTCGTGTCGGTGCGTGTGGTGGTGCACGACGCGCTTCTTGTCGAGGATCTCGACGAGACCCTCCATCGCGAGGTCGCGCGCCGGCCGCTTCTCGACGTCGCTCTCGGCCGCCGCGAGCTTGCGCTTGTACTCCTGCGCCGCGACGAACTGCTCACGCACCAGCGCGGCGGATTTCCCGCGCGTTCCAGGGAACGGCGGGTCCCGCTGGCTGTTCGTGCCGTTGGCCATCTTCATGCCGCCCATCGGCGATCCGTCGGCGAAGCGATAGATGAGCCCGTCGATCGTGTCGGCATCGCGGTTCTTCAGATAGATGGTTTGCCCGGCCATCAAGTGACCGCTGCCCGACATCACGTTGATCGTCGTGATGCCGCCCGCCTGCGCGCGTTGGAAGCCGGAATCGCGGCAATTCACGGCGTCGAGCATGCGCACGCTCGGCTGGATCGGCGTGCTTTCGTCGGCGCCCCATCCGCCGCCGACGTGGCTGTGCGTGTCGACGAGCCCGGGCATCAGCGTCTTGCCCTTGCAGTCGATGACCGTCGCATCGGCGGGGATCGCGACGGAAGCGCGCGCGCCGATCGCTTCGATCTTGCCGCCGCGCACGACGAGCGTGCCGTCCTCGATCGGCGCCGATGCGATGGGGAGGACGCGCGCGCCGACGAAGGCCACGGGTTTGTCCTGCGCGGAGGCGCTCGCGGCGAGCGCGAGGACGACGGCACGAAAGGGGGACGTGTTGGTCATGGTGGGGCGAGTGTACGAGCACCCTCGCTCCAGAATGGCCGCGGAATCCCGCCCGGATTTCCTGCAACTCGAACCCGCGCTGGTACAAAGAGGTGTGCCCAGAGGCGCCCCCTTGAGATCGTTCCCATGTCGAATCGACTGCTGCCCGCCGCGCTCGCTCTCGCCGCGACCGCATCGTTCGCGCAAGCCTCCGTCTACGTCGTCGACGACGATGCCGGGCCGGGTGTCGACTTCCCCGACATCGCGAGTGCGGTCAACGCGGCGGTTGCCGGTGACGTCATCGTGGTGCGGCCGGGTGCCTACGGTGGCTTCACGGTGACGCGTGGCGTGCAGGTGTTGGGTACGAACGGCGCCAACGTGATCGGCGAGATCCGGGTGCAGAACGTGTCGGCCGGACCGCGCGTTGCGGTCACCAACCTCAGCGCGCACACCGTCGCCGTCGTGCAGTGCGCGGCGACCGTGCTGCTCGAGGACCTCGTCGTGCGCCCGACGGGCCCGACCACGTTCGACAGCGCGATCGACGTGCGTGATTCGACCGATGTCCGCCTGCGCAACGTCGACGCGCGTGCTCCCCTCTTCAGCGGCATGCAGGCCGTGCGGATCGACTCGGCCCGCGTCGAGATCACGCATTCGATGCTGGTCGGCGGACGAGGTGCGAACAACGTGCCCCTCCAGTTCGATGGCGACATCGGCGGCGACGGGATCCGTGTCGCCGGGGCCGGCGAGGTGCACGTGTCGCTGTCCACCGTTCTCGCGGGTCGAGGCGGCGACAACGGAGGCTGCGAATTTTGCCCCGGCGGCGACGGAGGAGTCGGGATCCGGCTGCAGTCCGGAACGGGCCTCCTCCTGCTCACGGGCGTCGCCGCCAACGTCGTGCGCGGGGGCGAGCCGGGGTACGGTGACACGTGCCAGACGGACGGAAGTCCGGGCGAGGGAGTTGCTGTTTACTTCAGCGCGCAAGCGCGCGTCAGCGGGGTGACGATCGAAGGCGGGCCGGCCCTGTGCTTCGGTCAGGCGCCCGCGATCTACGGCCCGGTCACGATTCCGAGCCCGGCGGACCCGAGTCTCTCGGTCACCGGGACGACCGCGCCGGGGAACGTCGTCGCGTACACGGTCAGCGGTGCTCCCGGATCCGCGGCCCGCCTGCGACTGGGCCGTCAAGCGATCGTGCAGGATCTCCCGGACGCTCACGAGGACCGCCTGACCGTGCCGCTGCGCACGTTCGACCTCGGCATGCTGCCGGCGTCGGGGACCGCGACGTTCCACTTGACTCTGCCGACGTCGTTGCCGACCGGGTTCGCGGTGATCGCGCAAGCCAGCGTCGTCCAGCCTTCGGGCGAGGTCGCGCTCACGCAGTCGGTGCCGATCACACTGCACTGAGCTAGTGTCCCGTCCGCGAAGTTCGTGTGTGAAGTCGGGCCAAGTGGATCTCTCTGGCTAGGCGCCGCGACGACGCGCATTCGTGGATGCTCGGAGG